>NZ_JBWKYF010000008.1:0-141043 GCF_059423605.1 Variovorax sp. GW460-12-1-14-LB1 | reverse complement strand
GGGGTGCCTTGCGCAGCGAAATCAAGGAGGAGGCCGCAGGCCGGGGGACATTCGCGGAGCAAGGTGCCCCGTCGGCGAGAGCGCGCCCCGAATGACTTGATGCGCGAAGCTTCATAGCGGCAACGCGATCCACTGGTCTGCCACGCGATGCACGCGAATGCGATGGTCGAACACCTGTTCCAGCGCAGCGTGCGTCGCAGGATCGGCGCATGCACCGTGGTGCACCACCCGCCCCCGATTCATCACCACCAGTTCGTCCGCAGCCAGCGCCATCGGCAGTTCGTGCAACACGCTGACCACGGTGCGGCCTTGCGCGACCAGTTCGCGCGCCGTCTGCATCCAGTCGGCCTGATGCGGCGGATCGAGGTTGGCCAGCGGCTCGTCCATCAGCAGCAGCTCGGCCTCGACCGCCAGCGCGCGCGCCAGCAGCACACGCTGGCGCTCGCCGCCGGAGAGCTGCCCCAGCGGACGGTCGCGCCAGTCCCAGGCCTGGGTGCTGCGCAACGCGCGCTCCACGGCATCGCGGTCGGCCTCGCTCGGCGCAGCCAGCCAGCGCTGATGTGGCAGGCGCCCCAGCATGGCGACGTCGTAGACCATCAAATCGTCGGCACTGCCCTCGCCCGTGCCGCTCTGGCCCAGCCACGACAGGCGCCGTGCGCGCACACGGGCCGGCACGGCCGCCTGTGCCTCACCGAAGAGCCGCACTTCGCCGCGATGTGCGAGCAGGCCGGCCAACGCTTTCAACAACGTCGACTTGCCGGCCCCGTTCGGTCCGACGATGCTGGTCCAGCGGCCGGCCGCGAGCGACAGGTCGATGCCGTGCAGCACCTCGACCGACCCGAGCGTGGCGCTGAGGCCGTGCGCTTCGAGCGCGGCGGATGGCGTGCGGCTCATAGGCCGCCTCCCTTCGCGCCGCGCCGGTGCATCAGCCACAGCAGGTAGCTGCCGCCGAGCACGGCCGTGAGCACGCCCACTGGCAGCTCCTGCGGCGCAATCAGCCAGCGCGCCAGCAGGTCGGCCGCCATCAGCAGCAGCCCGCCCATCAACGCCGACAGCACGATCAGCCGCGCGTGCGTGGTCTTGACCACCGAGCGCACCAGGTGCGGCGCGGCCAGGCCGACGAAAGCAATGAGGCCGGTCTGCGCGACGGCGGCGCCGGTCGCCAGCGCCAGCACCGCCACCAGCGCGGCGCGCATGGCGCCCAGCGGCAACCCGAGGCTGCGCGCCGTGGCCTCGCCAAGCGCGAGCCCGTCGAGCACCGGCGCGAGCGCCCAGGCCAGCAGCAGGCAGGCCGCGCCGACCGCCGCCATCACGGCGCAGGCGGCCCAGCCGACCAGCCCGGTGCTGCCGAGGACGAAGCCCTGCAGCGCCTGCAGGATGTCGGCCGAGGCGATGGTGATGAGGTCCTTGGCGGCGCCCAGCACCACGCCCACGATCACGCCCGCCAGCAGCAGCCGCAGGGTCTGCTGCACGCCGCGCGCCAGCGTGAGCGTGAGCAGCACCGCGGCCACCGCGCCGACGAAGGCCGCGCCGGTGAGCCCCAGGCGCATCACCCATTGCGTGCTGGTGACGGAGCCGCCGAACAGCATCAGCGCCAGCGCCACGGCCAGCGACGCGCCCGAGGCGCTGCCCAGCAGGTACGGATCGGCCAGCGGGTTGCGGAACAGACCCTGCGCCACCGCGCCCGCGAGCCCGAGCAGCGCGCCCGCGAGCCACGCGCCGAGGGTGCGCGGCAGGCGGATGTCCCACACGATCTGCAGCGCCACCGGGTCGTGCCGAGCGGACAGCAGGCTCTGGAAACCGGTGCTGCCGATGCCCAGGCCGAAGAGCAGCAGCGCCGCGCCCAGCACCAGCAGGCCGGCACCGAGCAGCAGCACGCGACGCAGGTGCGCGGAATGCATGCCGCTCACCGCCCCTTGTCCGCCAGGCACTGCGCCATCAGGCGCGCGGCCTCGTCCATGCGCGGGCCGGGGCGCACGACCACGTCGGTCTGCTCGGCGTCGAAGCGGCACACGCGGCCTTCGCGCACCGCGCGGATGCCGCCCCAGCCGGGTCGCTGCTCCAGTCCCATCGCGCTGCGCACGCTGACCATGATGAGGTCGGGGTTCGCGCGCACCACGAACTCGGGGTTGAGCTTGGGAAAGGGGCCGAGCGACGCCGGCACGATGTTCTTCACGCCGAGGCGCGCGAGCGTCTCGCCGATGAAGGACGAGTCGCCTGCCGCGTAAGGGCCGGTGTTGACCTCGAAGTACACGCGCAGGCCCTTGGCGCTGGCGGGCAGCGACTGCGCCGCGGCCGACACGGCCGCGTCGATGGCGCGCCACACGGCGGGCGCCTCCTGCGTGCCGAGCACCTGGTCGAGCGCGCCCAGTACACGACGCACGTCGGCGTGGCTCTTGGGTTCGAGCACGATCACCTTCAGGCCCAGTGCCTCGAGCCGCTGCGTGACACGCGACGATCTGGCGAGCAGCACCACGTCGGGCTTGAGCGCGACGATGGCTTCGACGTTCGGGTCGATCCCGCCGCCGAGCTGCGGCAGCGCGCGCACCTGCGCGGGCGAGTTGGAATAACGGTCGACGCCGATCAGGCGGTCGCAGGCGCCGAGTGCGCAGACGCCTTCGGTCAGCGACGGCAGCAGCGAGGCGATGCGCTGCGGCGGTTGCGCCAGATGCACGGTGACGCCGCGCTCGTCGACCACATCGATGGCCTGCGCTGCCTGCGCGCACACCACCAACGCCAGGCCGAGCGAGAGCGCGCGCAGCCAGGTCTTCACGGATTCGAACTTCATGCGCCGGGCGCCTTCAGCGTCAGCGGCAGGCCGGCGACCATCAGCGTCGCGCGGTGGCAGGCGGCCGCCACGTCCTGGTTCAGCCGGCCGAGCACGTCGACAAAAGCGCGGGTCTCGCGGCCCAGCGGGATCACGCCCAGGCCGATCTCGTTACCCACCAGCACCACCGGCCCGCGCGCCTCGCGCAGCGCGATGAGCAGCAGCGTGGCGTGCGCCGAGGGCGTGCGCGTGACCACCGCGGCGCCTTCGGTCCGCAGCGGCATCAGCAGGTTGGTGAGCCACAGCGTGAGGCAGTCGACCACCACGAGCGTGTCGGGCGCGCTCTGCGTGACGATGGCTCGCCCCAGCTCGATCGGCTCCTCGAGGGTCTGCAGACCGGGCACGCGCTCGGCGCGGTCGGCCTGGTGGCGCGCGATGCGCTCGCGCATCTCGTCGTCGTGGGCCTGCGCGGTGGCGATCAGCACCGCGCGGCGCGATGCGGGCCCGGACGCCAGCCAGTCGGCCGCGCGCTGTTCGGCGCGGCGCGACTTGCCGCTTTTCTGGCCGCCGAGGATGAATTCGTGCTCAGTGAGGGGCATCGGGGGGCGCCTGTGCAGCGTGGCTGTCGAGTTCGAGGGGCATGGCGCTGAAGAGCCGCGCGGTCGCTTCCGGGCTGGACGCGAACCACGCATGGAAGTAGCTCGCGCGCACGGGGCCGTGCACGTACAGCGCCTCGCCGCCGCGCGTGCCGACGGTGCGCGCGGCAGGCGCGATCGGCGTCTCGCAGCGCGAGTAGTGGAAGGTGTGGCCGCGCAAGGCATGCGCGCCCAGGTCGAGTTGCTGCGGGCCCAGGCCGGCCAGCCGCTTCTGCATGACGGCCCGCCCCGGCAGCACGCCCCAGAGGCGGTGCACGTCGGTCGGCTCGGCGTCGTCGCGCGTGGCGAGTTCGTCGAACAGCGCCATCATGCCGCCGCATTCGGCCCAGATCGGCTTGCCGGCCGTGACGTGGTTGGCGAGCGAGAGCCGCAGCCGGCCGCTGGCCGAGAGCACGGCCGCATGCAGCTCGGGGTAGCCGCCGGGCAGCCAGGCGGCGTCGCAGGGTGGCAGCGGTTCGTCGGCCAGCGGCGAGAAGAACGCGAGCCGCGCGCCGAGGGCTTCGAGCACCTCGAGGTTGGCCGGGTAGATGAACGAGAACGCCGTGTCGCGCGCGATGGCGATGGTGCGTCCGGCCAGCAGCGGCGCGATGGGCGCCGTCGGCGCGGGCTCGAAGCGCACCTGCGGCAGCTGCCCGGGCGTGCGCTGACCCAGCGGCGTGGCGGCGAGCACGTCGGCCGCGGCGTCGAGCCGCACCATCGCGTCGCCGAGTTCGGCAGCGCCGACCAGTCCCAGGTGGCGTTCGGGCAGCGCGAAATCGGCGCTGCGCGGCAAGGCACCGAGCCAGTCGTCGGGCTCGCGCAAGGCGTCCTTCAGCATGTCGGCGTGGCGCTCGCCGGCCACGCGGTTGGCCAGCACGCCGGCCCAGGGCAGGCCCGGGCGGAAGTTCTGCAGGCCGTAGGCCAGCGCGCCGAAGGTGCCGGTCATGGCCTGCGCATCGATCACGGCCAGCACCGGCAGGCCCAGGCGCTCGGCCAGCTCGGCCGCGCTGGGCGTGCCGTCGAACAGGCCCATCACGCCTTCGACGATCACCAGGTCGGCCTCGCTCGCGGCGGCATGCAGGCGCGCGCGGCAGTCGGCCTCGCCGGTCATCCACAGGTCGAGCGAATGCACCGGCGCGCCGGTGGCCAGCGCGAGCCAGTGGGGATCGAGGAAGTCGGGACCGCACTTGAAGGCCCGCACGCGGCGGCCCTGGCGCACGTGCAGCCGCGCGAGCGCGGCCGCGACCGTGGTCTTGCCCTGCCCCGAGGCCGGCGCGGCCACGAGCACCGCGGCGCAGGTGACGGCTGCGCCGGGCGAGGAGCGACGGGTGTTTACTGCGGAGTCCACTTGAGTCCGACGTACGCGGTGCGGCCCCCGGTGGCGTAGAGCCGTGCGAACTGGTAGTCCTTGTCGCCCACATTGTCCACGCGCGCCACCAGGTTCAGGTCGCGCATGATCTGCTTGCTGGCCGACAGGTTGAGCAGCGTGTAGCCGCCGAGCTTGACGGTGTTGGCCGCGTCGTCGTAGCGCTTGCCCGAGCTTTGGAGCTCGGCGCCCAGCGTCCAGCCGGCGATGCGCCAGTCGGCGCCCAGCGTGCCGTGGGCCCGGGCACGGCGTGCCAGCAGGTGGTCGGTGGCGAGGTCGCGCGGGTCCTGGTAGTCGAGCGAGGCGCGCAGCGTGACGTCGCCGATGCGGTGGCCGCCCGTGAGCGTCACGCCCTGGTAGCGCGCACGCGCCGTGCTGGCGTAGCAGCCGAACGACGACTGGCAACCCTTGGCGCTGCCGTCGAACACGATGAGGTTCTGCACCCGGTTGCGGTACAGCACGATGCCGGCCTGCGTGGCGCCGGCCGTGTACTGCAGGCCCAGCTCGACGTTGCGGCTCGATTCGGGTTGCAGGCTCGCCAGGCCGTACTCGCTGAAGCGCTGGTACAGCGTGGGCGCGCGGAATGCGGTGCCGGCCGACACGGTGGCGCGCAGGCTCGGCGTGATGGCGTAGCCGTAGGCGGCGCTGCCGGTGGTCTTGCCGCCGAACTCGCTGTCGTCGTCATGGCGCACATGTAGCTGCAGCGAATGCGGGCCCTTCACGTAGCCGTAGCCCAGTGCGGCGGCGTTCTGCGAGCGGTCGCGCGAGAACAGCTTGGCCGAGGTGGTGGGCGCGTTTTCGAGCGCGTCTTCGCGGCGCTCGAGCGTGGCGGTCACCAGGTGCGCGCCGAAGCGGAATTCGTTCTGGAACAGGTAGCCGCGCAGGCGGGTTTCGGTGCGGTAGAACGAGGGCTGGGTCTTGTAGACGGTCTGCGAATCGGTCACCTGCAGGCGGGTGCTGTAGATGTCGTTCCACTTGGCCGACCAGGTCAGGCCGGCGGTGCGCAGTTCGTTGGTCGACACGTCGTTGCGGAAGGTGATCGGCGGCTTGGTGCGAAAGCTCACCGACGGGTCGTAGGCCGCTTCGGTGTTGCTGGTGAGCAAGGTGGCGTCGATGCGCTGGTCGGGCGTGATCTGGAAACCCAGCTTCAGGTTGCCCGAGGTGCTGCGGTAGCCGTCGCGGTCGGGGTTGGTGAAGCCGTCTTTCGAGGGCGTGCGCTTGGCGATCGGCTGGATGTTGAAGCCCTTGCTTTCCTCATGCGCGACGCCGAACGAGTAGTCGAGCAGGCCCGACTTGCCGCTCACGCCGCCTTCGATCCGGCGCAGGCCGTGGCTGCCGAAGCCGATGCCGGCGTAGGGCGACACGCCCTCCTCGCCGCGCTTGGTGAAGAGCTGGATCACGCCGCCCACGGCGTCCGAGCCGTACACCGCGGCGGCCGGGCCGCGCAGCACTTCGATGCGGTCGATCTGCGCGAGCGGAATGCCTTCCCAGCCGGCACCGCCGGTCGATTGCGAATCGATGCGCACGCCATCGAGGTAGACCGCGGTGAAGCGCGATTCGGCGCCGCGGATGAACACGCTGGTGGCGTTGCCCACGCCGCCGCTGCGCGAGATCTCCATGCCGGGCAGGCGCGCCAGCACGTCGGCCACGCCGGTGGCGCCGCTGCGCTCGATGGTCTTGCGGTCGATGATGGAGACATCGCCCACCAGGTCCGACAGCGCCTGCGGCGTGCGGTTGGCGGTGACGACGGTCTCGTCGAGCGTGGCAGGTGCTGCTGCGGCGGCTTGCGCCTGCGCGGCCAGCGGCACCAGGGCCAGGCCGCCGAAGGCCGAGGCCAGGGCGAGCGTCAGCGGCAGGCACGCGGGACGGTTGCGGCGCACGCTGGCGCGGCCGCTGGAGAGGGAAACACAGGAAATCATGGGGTGAACCGAACGAACTTCTATGCCCTGGCCGGCTTCCCCGCCGGCGCCATGGGCGTCATGGCTGCCGATGCGGCAGCCGCCTTGTTGGCCGGTATCCGGGCTGGCAGATCGACCCTTTGCCGCCTTCCCAGGCACCTGTTTCAGGGCGCCCAGTGGCTGGATGGAAAGGGGTGACGCGTTGCGGCGTCGTCTGCTTGACCGTTGCGGGGGCAGCGCAGGCGGCTTCGGCCCCGGGGGGCGTCCACTCCTGCTTCCCGTTGAACTGCGCCGTGCGAACCACGCCGCGAGCACCAACGGGCGAGATTTTAGGGTGAATCGGCATTCAGACGGGGCCGCGAAGGACGAATACCGGGTGCAGTGCAAGGCGCGGTGAGCGCCGCGTAGCTTGGCTACGCAAGCGAAGCGCAACGCCGCAATGCGCCCGGTATTCGTCCTTCCCTTCGGGTTGGCCCGCCTTGCACCCGCCTGCTTTGTCGGCCGGCTTGACCAGAGATGACTCTGGCCTGCGCCGCCCTTCGCGCATCCGGGTGCAAGGCGGGCCAACGCGGCCCCGTCTGAATGCCGACTCACCCTAGCCCACGGGGCGCACACGCCACACCGGGTTTGATCACGGACGGCGCAGGCCCCAGAATCTCGGCCACGTCCGGTGCGCGCCCCGCGCGGTGCGCCGGATGTTCCGAATTCCCGGGAAACTACAATCGCCAACCATGCCCGCCTCCAGCCCCATCGACCAGATCGCCGAGCGTGTGGAACGCCTGCTCGTGCGTCACGAAGAGGTGCAGCGCACCAACGCGCTGCTGCAGGAACAGGTCGATGCGCTCACGCGTGAACGCGACGGCCTGAAGTCGCGGCTCGCCGCGGCCCGCACCCGCCTCGATGCCCTGCTCGAACGGCTGCCGGCCGAACCCCCTTCCGAAGATTCCCATCACGCATGAAGCAGATTGAAGTACAGATCATGGGCCAGAGCTACTTGCTCGGCTGTCCCGACGGCGGCGAAGCGCAACTGCGCGAGGCCGTCGACCGCGTGGACGCGGCCATGTGCAAGATCCGCGACGCGGGCAAGGTGAAGGCACGCGACCGCATCGCCGTGCTCGCCTCGCTGAACCTGGCTTTCGATCTCGCGGCCCAGCAGGCCGCTGCTGCCGCGGCACCGGCCCCTGTCGCTGCCAGCAGCACGGAAGAAAGCTCCGCCGACACCGACCCGAAGGCCGCCCAGCTCATTCAGAGACTCGATCAGGCCCTGGCGGGCGATGGACATTTGCTCTGAGGGCACGCGGCCCGGCACATCCGGGGCGTAAAATCCGTTTTGTCTGCAGACGTGTCGGGCTTAATATTTCCTTGTTCCAATGCTCTCCGGAGCCGGGCTTGGTACATCGCTTGACGGGCGTGATCATCTCGCGTCAGATGAACCCGAAGTCCTGCTGCCCTCGCCCACCTGAACCCTGGTTCAGGATGCGGGTCCGGCACACCATCTGCAGACACCTTTTCCTGCCACGGCCCCCTGCTTCACCGCACGGGGCCGTTGCTTTTTCAGCCGCTCGTTCTTTCCCCATCCTCCCGTGAACCTCGCTGCCCTGCTCGACCCGCTCCTGATCGCCGAACTCGCCGCGCTCGGCCTGGGCACCGGTTTCCTCGCCGGCCTGCTGGGCATCGGCGGCGGCATGCTGATGGTGCCGTTCATCACGATCATCATGGGCCAGCGCGGCGTGCCGGCCGACCTGGCGGTGAAGATGGCGATCGCGACCTCGATGGCGACGATCATCTTCACGTCGGTGTCCAGCGTGCGCGCGCACCACAAGCGCGGCGCGGTGCGCTGGGACATCGTGCAGCGCCTGGCCCCCGGCATCGTCATCGGCAGCCTCGCGGGCAGCCTGGGCGTGTTCGCGCTGCTCAAGGGCACGGCGCTGGCCATCTTCTTCGCACTGTTCGTGGGCTTCTCGGCCACGCAGATGTTCCTCGACAAGAAACCCAAGCCCACGCGCCAGATGCCGGGCACCGGGGGCCAGCTCGCGGCGGGCGGCATCATCGGCTTCATCTCGGGCCTGGTGGGCGCGGGCGGCGGCTTCATCAGCGTGCCGTTCATGACCTGGTGCAACGTGGCGATCCACAACGCGGTGGCGACCAGCGCGGCGCTGGGCTTTCCCATTGCGGTGGCCAACGTGCTGGGCTACGTGCTCAGCGGCCAGTCGGTGCAGGGCCTGCCGGCCGGCGCCTTCGGCTACATCTGGCTGCCCGCGCTCGTGGTGATCGCGGCCTGCAGCGTGTTCACCGCGCCGTTGGGCGCCAAGGCCGCGCACAGCCTGCCGGTGAAGAAGCTCAAGCGCGTGTTCGCGAGCATCCTGTACCTGCTGGCCGCCTACATGCTCTGGAAGGGCCTGCGGGGCTGAGGCATATCAAACACTCGCTGGCTTTCCTGTGCCATCCTATGCGGCACTTGTTCACAGTCGTAGAAGGAAAGCCATGAAAATCCTCATTGCAGTCGACGGCAGCGCCTACACGCAAAAGGCCCTCAACTATCTGCTCGCCAACCGCGCCATGTTCGTGGACGGCCATGAGCTGGTGGTGGTCAATGTCTGCACCGGCATCTCCGGCCACGTGGCGCGCCACCTGAGCAAGGAAATCGTCACCGAGTACTACGCCGAGGAAAACGCCAAGGTGCTCGACCCGGTGAAGGCCTGGTTCGCCGAGAAAGGCGTGGCCAACTTCACCGCCGACGCGCGCCACGGCCACGCGGCCGAGGAAATCCTCAAGTCGGCCACCGAATCGAAGGCCGAGCTGATCGTGCTGGGCACGCACGGCCACGGCATCCTGGGCCGCGCGCTGATGGGCTCGGTCGCGACCAAGGTCGTGGCCGAGACCGACATCTCGGTGCTGCTGGTCCAGTAAGAAGACCCGACAACCCCGGCGACGGCCGATGCGCCGTGGCCGCGGTCATTGCGGCGAGCGCTGCTGCCGCCATTCGCGCGGCGAACATCCGAAGCGCTCGCGAAACGCGCGGCTGAAATGCGCCGCGTCGTTGAACCCCCTCCCGTACGCGATCTCTCCCACCGGCCGCCCTGCCAGGCGCGGCTCCAGCAGGTCGCGGCTGCATGCGTCAAGCCGACGCTCCCAGATGTACTGCGAGGGCGTCAGCGGCTCGCTCTTGAACACGCGGTGGATGTGGCTCACCGACATGCCCAGCTGCGCCGCCAGCGTGCCCACCGACAGCGTCGGATCGGCCAGCTGCTCGTCGATGCGCTGCTTCACGCGCGCGAGGTGGTACGCCGTGAGCTTGCTGAGCGCCGGTGCGTGCGCCGCAGGCAACGTCTGCAGGCCGGCCACGAGGATGTTCTGCACGCCATGGGCCACCGCCAGCGCCGAGGCCGGCTGCAGCGCGTCGAAGTCCTCGCGCAGCGTGCGGATCATGCCCAGCAGCAGGTGCCCCGCGCCCTCGCGCCCTGACACGGTGGTGGCCGTGAGCGTTTCGGTGTCGCGCAGTTCGCTGCGCAGCCGCTCGCCGGGCAGCTTGAGCACGATCTGCTCGAAGGGCTGGTCGAACAGCAGCTGGTAAGGCCGCGTGCTGTCGTACAGCGCGAAGTCGCCGGCGCCGAGCACCGCGTCGCGCCCGTCCTGGCGCACCACGCCCTGCCCGCGCGCCTGGATGCTCACGAGAAAACAGTCGTCGCTCGACGCCGCGATGTGGCCCGGCGTGCGCATCACCTTCTGCGCCCGCGAGGTCACGACCGACATGCCGAGGCCGGGCAGTGCGTGCTGGCGGATGCTGCCCTCGAAGTCGCCGCCGTCGCCGGTGCGCACCGCGTCGCATTCGAGCTGCACGTAGACGTTGCAGATCATGTCGGTCCAGTACGCGAGCCGCTGGTCGCGCGGGACGGCATCGGTGCTGAGCAAGGGGGTCATCGGGGTCCTCGGAAGGCCTTCGCAAGGCACATGCAACGCTGGAACAAGAACGCCGCCAATCCGGGTCAAGGCGTTCCGGCGGCGCGAATTTACGCTTCATGCAACCCGCATGCCACCGCGCAAACCCGGTGCGCACAGTGGGGATTTCGTTACGTTCATCGTCCCCTGGAGAACACCCCATGCCGACCACCGTCCACCCCAAGCTCCGCGTCGCCGCCGTGCAGGCCGCGCCTGTTTTCCTCGACCTCGACGCCACCATCGACAAGACCATCGACCTCATGGCGCAGGCCGCGAAACAGGGCGTGCAGCTCATCGCCTTTCCCGAGACCTGGGTGCCGGGCTACCCGTGGTGGGTCTGGCTCGATTCGCCGGCCTGGGGCATGCAGTTCGTGCAGCGCTACCACGACAACTCGCTGGTCATCGGCTCGCCCGAGTTCGAACGCCTGCAGGCGGCGGCGCGCCAGCACAAGATCTGGCTCTCGCTCGGTTACAGCGAGAAAGCGGCGGGCAGCCTGTACATCGCGCAGGCGCTGATCGACGACCAGGGCCGCACCGTGCAGACGCGCCGCAAGCTCAAGCCCACGCACGTGGAACGCACCGTGTTCGGCGAAGGCGACGGCGCCGACCTGCACGTGGTCGAGACGCCGCTGGGCAACATCGGCTCGCTGTGCTGCTGGGAGCACCTGCAGCCGCTGAGCAAGTACGCGATGTATGCGCAGAACGAGCAGATCCACTGCGGCGCGTGGCCGAGCTTCTCGCTCTACCGCGGCGCGGCCTACGCGCTGGGCCATGAGGTCAACAACGCCGCGAGCCAGGTGTATGCGGTCGAGGGCGGCTGCTTCGTCATCGCGCCCTGCGCCACGGTGTCGAAGGCGATGAGCGAGCTGATGTGCACCGACGACGGCAAGCGGCAGATGCTGGGCGTCGGCGGCGGACATGCGCGCATCTATGGCCCGGACGGCTCGCCGCTGGGCACGCCGCTGGCCGAGGACGCCGAAGGCCTGGTGATCGCCGACATCGACCTCGGCATGATCGCGCTCGCCAAGGCGGCGGCCGATCCGAGCGGCCACTATTCGCGGCCCGACGTCACGCAGCTGCTGCTGAACAAGACGCGGCGCACACCCGTGGTGGTGCAGCTCACGCCGGAGCCCGAGGGCAGCGTGCCCGAGCCGGTCGTGGCCTGAGCCGACCACGGAGCCGCACCATGGAATCGGCCATCCCCGAGCACCTGCGCTGCCCGCGCACCCGCGAGCGCCGCGTGGCAGACGATCACACGCCACCCTACCCCGGTTGGTCGGCGCGCGCGCCCGTGACGACGACCCAGGTCGTGATGGGCTACTTCGGCGTGCAATCGCGCGGCCCGGCGATGCAGGGCCGGGCCTGCGCCGCGCTCCTGAAGATCGCCCGCGACTTCGCCCTGCCCGACGGCCCCGGTCACCACGACCTGGCCCATTGCGTCGACGCCGACGGGTACGACAACCTGATCGCCATCGCCTACTGGCGCGATGCGGCGGCGTTCGCGCGCTGGTGTGCCACGCCCGCCATCGAGGCCTGGTGGAACGCCGACGAGCGCTTGCATGAAGGCCTCGGCTACTTCCGCGAAATCGCATCCCCGCGTGCTGTGCACTTCGAGACCCTGTTCAGCACGCCCGACCGCCTCGAGGGCATCGGCGTGGTGATGGGCGGTGTGAGCGGCGAACTGCAGGAGCACGGCTACTGGGGGTCGATGCGCGATCGACTCCCGCTCGCGCAGGCCGACGCGCTCGCGCCTTCGGGCACGCGCGCGGTGATCGCCGGCACGCCTGCGTCAGGCCAGCGCGTGCGCATCGCGGGCCACACGCACCTCGCGATGATCCGTTCGGGCCAGGAATGGACCGAGACCACCGGCCAGGAACGCGGGCTCTACCTGGAAGACATGGCCCCGGTGCTGCGCGAAGGCATGGACTTTCTGCGCGACCAGGGCCTGCCCATCGGTTGCTACAGCAACCGCTTCATGCACCACCTCGACGCGCACGGCGCACCGCTGCAGAAATCCTTCGGCCTGAGCTACTGGCGCTCGCTGGCCGACATGGAACGCTGGGCCGAGTCGCACCCGACACACGTCGCGATCTTCGGCAGCTTCATGCGCTACGTGCAGGCGCTGAACTTCGAGCTGCGCCTGCGCCTGTACCACGAGGTGTCGGCGCTGAAGGCCGACGAGCAAAGCTACGAGTACATCAACTGCCACGCGCGCAGCGGGCTGATGAACGGGCTCGCACCCGCCGCCTGAAGCCCGGGCGCGCAGCGGGGCTCAGGCGGCGAACAGCCCCTTGTGCTCCGCGCGCAGCAACGCCTTCTGCACCTTGCCCATCGTGTTGCGCGGCAGTTCCGGCACGACGAAGCAGCGCTTGGGGATCTTGAAGTTCGCCAGCTTGGCCTTGAGCTCGGCCACGATGGCGTCGGCGTCGATCGTGGCGCCGCCCTTGGGGATCACGATGGCCACGCCCACCTCGCCGAAGTCGGGGTGCGGCACGCCGATGACGGCGCTTTCGGCCACGCCGGGCATCTCGTTGATGTAGCCCTCGATCTCGGCCGGGTAGACGTTGTAGCCGCCGCTGATGATCAGGTCCTTGCTGCGCCCGACGATGGTGATGTAGCCGCGCGCATCGATCTTGCCCACGTCGCCGGTCTTGAAGAAGCCGTCGGCGGTGAACTCTTCCTTCGTCTTCTCGGGCATGCGCCAGTAGCCGGCGAACACGTTGGGGCCCTTCACCTGGATGCCGCCGATCTCGTCGATCGGCAGGTCCTTGCCCTCGTCGTCGCGCACGCGCAGCTGCACGCCGGGCAGCGCGAAGCCGACGGTGCCGCCGCGGCGCTCGCCCTTCTTGGCGTCATACGGGTTGGACGTGAGCATGGCGGTCTCGCTCATGCCGTAGCGCTCGAGGATGGTGTGGCCGGTGCGCTCGCGCCATTCGTCAAACGTTTCGATGAGCAGCGGCGCCGAGCCCGCGACGAACAGGCGCATGGTGCGCACCGCCTCGCGCGTGAGGCCCGGCTCCGCCAGCAGGCGCACGTAGAGCGTGGGCACGCCCATGAACACGGTGGCCTCGGGCAGCTTGGCGACGATGCGCTTGGGGTCGAACTTCGAGAACCACAGGATCTTGCTGCCGTTGAGCAGTGCACCGTGCAGTGCCACGAACAGGCCGTGCACGTGGAAGATCGGCAGCGCGTGAATCAGCACGTCGCCCTTCGTCCAGCCCCAGTAGTCCTTGAGCACTTCGGCGTTCGACAGCAGGTTGCGGTGCGTGAGCATCGCGCCCTTGCTTCGGCCGGTGGTGCCGCTGGTGTACAGGATGGCGGCGAGGTCGTCGGGCTTCTTGATGGCCACGGTGTGGCGGTCGCTGCAGCGCGCCGCGGCGTCGAGCAGCGTGCCGGTGCGGTCGTCGTCCAGCGTGAACACGTGGCGCGTGCCGGCCGCCTCGGCGATGGGACGCACCCAGGCCGCGTTGCGGCCGGTGCACACGACCACGGCGGGCTCGGCGTTGCCGATGAAGTACTCGATCTCGGCGCTCTGGTAGGCCGTGTTGAGCGGCAGGAACACGTAGCCCGCGCGCAGGGTCGCGAGGTACAGCAGCATGGCTTCGACCGATTTCTCGACCTGCACGGCGACGCGCGCACCCTTCTCGAGCTTCAGGCCGTCGAGCAGGTTGGCGATCATCGCGCTGGCGCGGTCGAGGTCGCGCCACGAATAGTGCAGGCCGTTCTCGGTCTCGACCGCGATGGCGTCGAGATCGGCAGGAAAGGCGGCGCGCAAGGCGGCGAACAGGTTGGCGTTGGGGGAGGACTTCGTCTTCATCATCTTCGTCATCATCGAACGGCAGGCTCAGGAAGGTCGGAAATTCGGAGGGCGCTTGCCCAGGAAGGCATCGATGCCCTCGCGGTGCTCGGCGCTGTCGGCATAGTCATACGCGGTGGCCAGCAGCTGCTGCGCCGCCGCGCCGCCGCTCTTCAGTGCGGTAAAGGTGGCCTTGTGCAGGCGCGCGGCCTGCGGCGACAGCGCCGCGATGCGCGCCGCATGCGCCTGCACAGCGGCCGGCACCTCGGCATCGGGCAGCACGTGCAGCAGAAAACCGGCGTCGTACAGCCGCTGCGCGCCATGCACGCCGGCGGCCAGCAGCATGTCGCGCGCCAGCACGTCGCCGATGGCGCCATGCACGAGCGCGGCTTCGCGCGGCGCCATCGGAAAGCCCAGCTTCGCGATGGGCGCGCCGAACTTCGCCGACGCACCGGCCAGGCGGATGTCGCAGCAGCTGGCGATCTCGACGCCGGCGCCCATGCAGGCGCCTTCGATCTGGGCCACCAGCGGCAGCGGGCAGTCGAGCATCGCCTGCAGCGCGGCCCAGACTTCGTTCTCGTGGAATTCGCGCAGGCTCGCTTCCTCGAAACGGAACGAGGGGTACTCGGAGATGTCGCCGCCCGCGCAGAAGGCACCGCCCTCCCCGCGCACGACGACGCAGCGCAGCACGGTGTCGCCATGCAGGTCGTCGAACACCGCGCGCAACGCGCGCCACATGGCGCGCGTCATCGCATTGAGACGCCCCGGGTTCGACAGCGTGACGAGCGCCACGGCGCCTTCGCGGCGCAGCGAGACCTGCCGATCGGTCATTCGAGCTTGGCGCCCGAGGCCTTCACGACGGTCGCCCATCGCTTGATCTCGGCGTTGACGAAGCGGCCGTAGGCGGCGGTCGTGACGTTCGGGATCTCGGAGCCGTTCTGGGCCCAGATGGCCTTCAGCTCGTCGGTGCCCAGCGCCTTCTTCATCGTGTCGATGATCTGCGTCTGCGCTTCGACCGGCGTGCCCTTGGGCGCCCACAGGCCGTACCAGGTGGTGACGGTGTAGTCGGGCAGGCCGACTTCGGCGGCGCAGGGCACGTCGGGGAACGCGGGGTTGCGCTTGGCGCCGGCCACCATGAGCGCCTTGATGCGACCGCCCTTGATGTGCTGTGCCGAGGAACCCAGGCCGTCGAACATCAGGTCGACGTTGCCCGCGATCAGGTCGGACAGCGCCGGGCCCGCGCCGCGGTACGGAATGTGGGTGATGAAGGTGCCGGTCTGCAGCTTGAACAGCTCGCCCGCCAGGTGGTGCGAGGTGCCCGAACCGGCCGAGCCGTAGTTGAGCTTGCCGGGGTTGCGCTTGGCGGTGGCAATCAGCTCCTGGATGGTCGCGGCCTGCACCCGTTTCGGGTTGACCACCACCACCTGCGGCACGTTGGCCAGCAGCATCAGGGGCACGAAGTCTTTCTCGAGGTCGTAGTCGAGCTTGGGGTAGATCGACGGCGCGATCGCGTGGTGCACGGCGCCCATGAAGAGCGAGTAGCCGTCGGCCGGCAGCTTGGCCGCGATGCTCGCGCCCACGGTGCCGCCCGCGCCGCCGCGGTTGTCGATGACCAGCGTCTGGCCCGCCGCGCGCGCGAACTGCGCCGACAGCGGGCGCGCGAAGGCGTCGGTGCCTCCGCCGGCCGGGAACGGCACCACCATGGTCACGGGCTTGGTCGGCCAGCCCTGGGCACGTGCGCCACCGCACAGGGCCACGGCCCCGGCAGCGGCGGCGACGCGCAGCACATCGCGTCGTTGAAAACTCTGTTGCGTCATCTGTCTCGTCTCCTGTCGTCGTCGTTGTGGATGTTGCCGCCCTCCGGCGGTCAAGGTGCGGGCCGCAGCGCTGCCGCGGCAAAGCGAACGGACTCAGCCTTTTTTGAGGAACAGGCCTTCGATGTCTCCCGAAACCGCGATCTTGCCTTCGGCCAGCCAGGTGCGATGTCGGTCGAGGCGCTTGAGGTCGTACAGGTAGTTGACCATGAGGCCGTACGACTGCTTGAGCCCCTTGGCCGACGGGTCGCCGGCCCAGTTGAGCCGTTCGACGCGCGCGCCGTTGCCCAGGTGGAAGCGCGCCACCGGGTCGGCCGGCGTGCCGTCGACCAGCGTGCGGCCCAGGTACTCGGCGGTGGCCTGCAGCAGCCACTGGCGCAGCGGCGATTTCGCGTCGAGTTCGGTTGCTGCATCAACCGCCGCCAGCAGGCGTTCGGCCGTCGGCGGCACCGAGCCGACGAGGCGGCCGAGTTCGGCTTCGCGCTTCTCGTCCAGGCGCGGCAGCAGCTCGGCGGCGTTCTTGGCGAGCCACGCGCGCAGGCCCGGAATGGGCGACAGCGTGGCAAAGGTCTTCAGGCGCGGCAGCTCGTCCTGCAGGGTCTCGACCACGCGCTTGATGAGCGAGTCGCCGAAGCTCACGCCGCGCAGGCCCGTCTGCGTGTTGCTGATCGAATAGAAGATCGCGGTGGTGGCCTTGGCCGGCTGCACCGGCACGGCGGCCTCGTCGAGCAGCGGCATGATGCCTTCGCTGATGCGGTCGACCAGCGCCACCTCGACGAAGATGAGCGGCTCGTTCGGCAGGCGCGGATGGAAGAAGCCGTAGCAGCGGCGGTCGCTGTCGTCCAGCCGGTTCTTCACGTCGGACCAGCTCTTGATGTCGTGCACCGCCTCGTAGCGGATGAGCTTCTCGATCAGCGAGGCCGGCGAGTTCCAGTCGATGCGGCGCAGCTCGAGAAAAGCCACGTCGAACCAGGTGGAAAACAGGTGCTCCAGCTCGGCCTCGAGCGCGAGCAGGCGCTTGTCGGACTTCAGGCACGGCAGCAGGTCGGCGCGCAGGTCGACCAGGAAGCGCATGCCGCCGGGCTCGACCGCAAAGCGCTGCAGCAGCCGCATGCGCGGCGACACCAGCGCGCGGCGCAGGCGCAACTCGGCCTGCCCTTCGTCGGGCGTGCCGACGGCGCTCTGGTGCTGGTCGCGCGCGCTCTTGAGCTTGCCCGCGTCGGCGGCGAAATGCTCGCTCATGAGCGCCCAGTAGTCGCGGCGTTCTTCGGGCGAGGCGCCGGCGTAGGCCTGCGCAATGGCATGGGCGCGGCGGCCGCCCTCGACCTCGCTCACGCGCGGGTCGATCACCGCCTGCAGCTCGGCCAGCACGCGGCGCAGCGTGCGCGGCGACAGCGCCTCGTCGGCCTTGCGCAGCGTGGCCTGCAGCCGCTCGGCGGTGGTGCGGGCGCTGGGCTTGGGCGTGTGACGGGCCGGGCCTTTCGTGGCGCCGTTGCTCGCCACGGGAACCTTGGACGATTCGCCCATGCGCAGGCGCGCCTGGAACCACTCGGTCGCACTCATCGATCTGCTCCTGTGCCGTTAGCTATGTGGGCGGTGCCTGTCACGGCATCACCCGGGATTTCTGCTGTTGCATGACTTCGCGCAATGCTTCGCGCTGGCGCGTCATGTGCGTGCGCATGGCGGCGTCGGCGCCCTCACTGTCGCGCGCCTTGAGCGCGGCGAACACGGCCAGGTGCTCCGACAGGCTCTGGTCGAGCCGCCCCGGCGCGTGCAGCTGCTGCAGCCGCGCCAGCTTCAGGATCTTGCGCAGGTCGCCGATCACCTGCGCCAGCCACTTGTTGTCGGCGAGCTTGATGATCGCCTCGTGAATGATGTGGTTGGTGGCGTAGTAGTCGTTGATGCGCCGTGCCTTGGCGTGGCGCACCAGGCGCTCGTGCAATGCGTCGAGCTCGTTCAGCTCGGCGTCGCTGGCGTTGCGCGCGGCCTCGTAGGCGCAGCGCCCTTCGAGCAGCGCGATCACCGGAAAGATTTCGTCCAGGTCGCGCTCGGTCACCTCGTTCACGAAGCAGCCGCGGCGCGGCTCGTGGCGCAGCAGGCCTTCGGCGGTGAGCACCTTCAGCGCTTCGCGCAGCGGCGTGCGCGAGATCGACAGCCGCTCGCACAGGGCCACCTCGTCCACGAAGCTGCCGGGCGACAGCGTGCCGTCGAAGATCTGCTCGCGCAGCGTGGCGGCGACTTCGTCGTGGAGGGAATTGGGGACCAGGCGCATGCGTGAAGGACTCGGAAAGTCGGTGGGCGTTTCGCGTAATTTCCTGTAATTACGCATAATTGTGAGTGCATGGTTAACGCAATGCAAGGGCCGCGCCCTGCCCTTGCGGCCCGGAATTACCCTGAGATCGACGAAAAAAAGCGGCGCGCACCCGAAGGTGCTGCGCCGCGTTGTGCGGGGTGTGGAGAGGTCAGGCGCGCGCGGTGCTGCCCGTCTTGCCGGCGCGGCCGAACCAGAACCACAGCGCGATGCCGGCGATCACCATCGGCACGCTGAGCCACTGGCCCTGGCTCAGGCTCAGTGCACGCAGGCCCAGGAAATCGTCGGGCTCGCGGAAGTACTCGGCCACGAAGCGCAGCACGCCATAGCCGATGAGGAACACGGCGGCCACCTGGCCCTGCTTGCGCTCCTTGCGCGCATAGAGCCACATCACGACGAACAGCAGCAGCCCTTCGAGCAGGAACTGGTAGACCTGCGACGGGTGGCGCGGCAGCATCGAGCCGCTTTGCGGGAACACCATGCCCCAGGGCAGCTCGGGGCTGCTGAAGCGGCCCCACAGCTCGCCATTGATGAAGTTGCCCACGCGGCCCGCGGCCAAGCCGGTCGGCACGCAGGGCGCGACGAAGTCCATCACCTGCCAGAACGGCCGCGCACGCGAGCGCGAGAACCACACCATGGCGCCGACCACGCCGAGCAGGCCGCCATGGAAGCTCATGCCGCCCTGCCACACGTAAAGAATCTCGAGCGGGTGCGTGAGGTAGTACTCGGGCTTGTAGAACAGGCAGTAGCCGAGCCGGCCGCCGACGATCACGCCCATGACGCCCAGGAACAGGATGTCCTCGATGTCCTTGCGTTGCCACACGCCGGCCGTGGCCAGCGAGCGGAACGGCTCGTGGTGCAGGCGGCGCGTGCCCAGGAAATAAAACAGCGCGAAGGCCGCCAGGTAGGTCAGGCCGTACCAGTGGATGGCCACCGGCCCCAGCTGCAAGGCGATGGGATTGATCTGCGGATACATGAGCATCCGACGATTGTGCCGTGGCGCAATGACGCCGCCGCCACGGGGGCATTCAGGGCAATGTCAGCGCCCGAACTTCCACCACAGCAACCCCGCCACCAGGGCCGGCACCGCGAAGATGAACAGGAAGATCGGCAGCTCCTCGGCCACCGAGTACCCGGCCTTGAGCACGCCCACGGCCATGTTGATGCCCGCGCCGACGAACCACGCCGGAATGAACCACTTGGCCGCCGCGGCCAGCGCCATCGACGAGCCGTCGCCCATGAAGCGGCCGGCCAGAAGAAACACCACCAGCAGCGCGAAGCCGCCCCCCATCACCATGACTGTGTGCATCTGCGTTGTCCTCCTGGGCGCATCTTGCCGGATATCGGCGCTTCAGCGCGTGGTGTAGCCACCGTTGGCGAAGATCGTCTGGCCCGTGATCCACCAGCCTTCGGTGACCAGGAAGCGCACGATGGGCGCGATGTCCTCGATGTCGGTGAGGCCCTTCTTCGAGTACTTGCTGAGCGCGGCGGCGCTGCTGTGGTACGCCACGGCCTCGGGGCTTTCCTGGCCGTAGAAGAACGGCGTGTCCATGGGGCCCGGGCCGATGGCGTTCACCGAGATGCCGCGGTCGCCGAACTCCTTGGAGGCCGCGCGCGTGTAGTGCTCCACCGCCGCCTTGGCCGCCGGGTAGATCGCATAGAACGGCGTGTAGGCCGCGAGCAGCGAGCTCACCAGCGTCACGATGCTGCCGCCGTCGGCCATGGTGCGGCCGGCCTGCTGGATGAAGAAGAAGGCGGCCTTGGCATTGGCGTCGAAGCTCTTGTCGTAGTCGGCCTCGGTGATGTCCAGGATCGGCTTCTTGATCACCACG
Organism: Variovorax sp. GW460-12-1-14-LB1; assembly: GCF_059423605.1. Taxonomy (NCBI): domain Bacteria; kingdom Pseudomonadati; phylum Pseudomonadota; class Betaproteobacteria; order Burkholderiales; family Comamonadaceae; genus Variovorax; species Variovorax sp. GW460-12-1-14-LB1. Next base: position 120,685 of record NZ_JBWKYF010000008.1, on the reverse strand, counting down.
CCCGCCGTGTTGATCGCCAGGTCGACCTGGCCGAAGTGCTTCACGGCCTGGTCGAACAGCTTCACGTTGTTCTCGACCACCGCGAGGTCGCCCTGCACCAGCAGCGTGTCGGCGCCCTTGGCCTTCAGCGCGGCCGCCGTCTGTTCGGCCTCGGCACGCGAGCCGTCGCTGTTGTAGTGGATGGCGATGCCGCGGGCGCCGCCGTCGACCAGCTGGTGGGCGATGAGGGCACCGAGGTTCTTGCCACCGCCGGCAATGACGGCGACCTTGTTCGTGAGCGTGCGTGCGGACATGGATGGATTCCTCTGAATGAGTGAAAGACCCGGGACGGGATGTGTGACGAGCCGCCAGTCTATTGATCGCCAAGTTGCAGATAAATCATTCATTCAAGGCTAGACTGTTCTGAAAACCACGAACAATCAGCCCCGCCGCCATGGACCGCATCGAACTCCTCCAGGTCTTCCTGCGCGTGGCCGAAACCGGCAGCTTCACGCGCGCCGCCGACCGGCTGGCGCTGCCGCGCGCCACCATCTCGACCGCCATCCAGCAGCTCGAGGCGCGCCTGGGCTCGCGCCTGCTGCACCGCACCACGCGCCGCGTGGGCCTCACGCCCGACGGCGAGGTGCTGCTCGAGCGGGCCCGCGCACTGGTGGCCGACATGGAAGACATGGAGCAGCAGTTCCAGCCCGCGCACAGCAGCGTGAGCGGCCGGCTCAAGGTCGATGTGCCCAGCCGCATCGCGCGGCTGCTGATCGCGCCGGCGCTGCCCGATTTCTTTGCACGCCATCCGGCGGTCGAGCTGGAACTGGGCTCCAGCGACCGCGCGGTCGACCTCGTGCTCGAAGGCGTGGACTGCGCCCTGCGCGTCGGCCCGCTCGCCAGCAGCAGTCTCGTGGCCCGGCCGCTGGGGCATTTCACGCTCATCAACTGCGCCAGCCCCGCCTACCTCGCACGCCACGGCACGCCCCGCACGACGGCCGACCTGCCGCAGCACGTGGCGGTCAACTACGCCTCGCCGACCAGCGGCCGCGCCGCGCCCTGGGAGTGGCAAGTGCGCGACGGCGAGACCCAGGTGCTGCGCCTGCGCAGCCAGGTGGCGGCGAACAACGCCGAGACCTACATCGCCTGCGCGCTGGCAGGGCTGGGCCTGATCCAGATCCCGGCTTACGACGTGCGCGAACACCTCGCGGCCGGGGAGCTGGTGGAAGTGCTGCCCGACGCGCGCGCCGAGCCGCTGCCGGTGCACCTCGTCTACCCGCACCGACGCAATCTGTCGCGGCGGGTGCAGGCCTTCGCGGGCTGGCTCGACACGCTGCTGGCGGCCACGCTCGATACGCCCTCGCCCGCCGGCCGGGCTTCGCGCAGCGCCTGAGTCTTACGCCGGCACGCGCCCCGCCCGCTCGCGCACGAAGGCCACGAAGCGCGCCAGCGCCGGGTGCGCCGCCTGCGCGGGCCACACTAGGCTGGTCTCGCACACCGGCAGCGTCACGCGGCGGCGCCCCACGCCCTTGAACTCGTGGACCTGCCGGTAAACCACGCCCGCGCGCCGGAACTGCATCACGCTGTGCGGCACCCAGGCCGCGCCGATGCCGCCCGACACGAGGTTGACGATGGTCTGCATCTGGATCGCCTCCTGCGCCACCTGCGGCGTGCGCCCGGCCGCGTGGTACAGGTCGAAGATCGCGTCGTGCAGCGAGGGCACGATGCGGCGCGGAAAGATCACCAGCGGCTCGTCCAGCACCTCGGCCAGGGGCACGGGCCGCGCCTCGGCCAGCCGGTGCTGGGCGGGCAGCGCGAGCACCAGCGGCTCCACCTCGACCGGCAGGCAGGCCAGCCCCGGCGGCGCGGCGCCCGGCGAATGCAGCATCAGGCCGGCGTCGATCTCGCCGCGCGCGAAGGCTTCGAGCTGCACGTCGCCGGTGGCCTCGACCAGCTCCAGCGCCACCTCGGGGCACAGCACGCGGAACTCGCGCACCCAGGCCGGCAGCTGTTCAAAGCCGACCGTCGAGACGAAGGCGATGCGCACGCGCCCCACCTGCCCCGCCGCCGCCGCGCGCGCCCGCGCCGGCAGCGCCTGGGCGCGCGCCAGCAGCTCGCGCACATCGGGCAGCAGCGCCTCGCCGGCCGGCGTGAGCGCCACGCGGCGGCGCGTGCGGTCGAACAGCACCACGCCCAGCGTTTTCTCGAGCTGGGCGATGGCCTGCGTGACCGGCGGCTGCGTCATGTGCAAGCGCAGGGCGGCGCGGCCGAAGTGCAGCTCTTCGGCCACGGCCACGAACTGGCGCCAGGCGCGCAGGTCGATGAGGGCTTCATTCATATGCCAAGCATATCAATCCAAGCTTCAAATTGGATTGGAACCAATCAATCAGAAGTCCGATACTTGGCGCTTCCCTCACGATCTCCCCACGACAGAAGAGACACCATGGACACCAAGACCATCCAGATCAATCGCCGCAGCGCGAACATCACCGAAGGCAAGAGCCGCGCCCCCAACCGCTCGATGTTCTACGCCATGGGCTACGAGGAAGGCGACTTCAAGAAGCCGATGGTCGGCGTCGCCAACGGCCACAGCACCATCACGCCCTGCAACTCGGGCCTGCAGAAACTGGCCGACGCGGCCATCGCGGGCATCGAGGAAGCCGGGGGCAACGCGCAGGTGTTCGGCACGCCCACCATCTCCGACGGCATGGCCATGGGCACCGAAGGCATGAAGTACTCGCTGGTGAGCCGCGAGGTCATCTCCGACTGCATCGAGACCTGCGTCGGTGGCCAGTGGATGGACGGCGTGCTGGTGGTCGGCGGCTGCGACAAGAACATGCCCGGCGGCCTCATGGGCATGCTGCGCGCCAACGTGCCCGCCATCTACGTCTATGGCGGCACGATCCTCCCGGGCCGCTACAAGGGCCAGGACCTGAACATCGTCAGCGTGTTCGAAGCCGTGGGCCAGAACGCCGCCGGCAACATGAGCGACGAAGACCTGCACGAGATCGAGAAGCGCGCCATTCCCGGCACCGGCTCCTGCGGCGGCATGTACACGGCCAACACGATGTCGAGCGCGTTCGAGGCGCTGGGCATCTCGCTGCCCTACTCGTCGACCATGGCGAACCCGCACGACGAAAAGGCCAACTCGGCCAAGGAATCGGCCAAGGTGCTGATCGAGGCCATCAAGAAAGACCTGAAGCCGCGCGACATCGTGACCAAGAAGGCCATCGAGAACGCGGTGGCGGTCATCATGGCCACCGGCGGCTCGACCAACGCGGTGCTGCACTTCCTGGCGATCGCGCACGCGGCTGGCGTGGAGTGGTCCATCGACGACTTCGAGCGCATGCGCAAGAAGGTGCCCGTGATCTGCGACCTGAAGCCCTCGGGCAAGTACCTCGCGGTCGACCTGCACCAGGCCGGCGGCATTCCGCAAGTGATGAAGGTGCTGCTCAAGGCCGGCCTGCTGCACGGCGACTGCATCACCATCAGCGGCCAGACCATCGAAGAAGTGCTCAAGGACGTGCCCGACGTGCCGCGCGCCGACCAGGACGTGATCCGCCCCATCGACAACCCGATGTACGAGGAAGGCCACCTGGCCATCCTGAAGGGCAACCTGTCGCCCGAAGGCGCGGTCGCCAAGATCACCGGCCTGAAGAACCCGGTCATCACCGGCCCGGCGCGCGTGTTCGACGACGAGCAGTCGGCGCTGCAGGCCATCCTGGCGGGCAAGATCGTCGCCGGCGACGTGATGGTGCTGCGCTACCTCGGCCCCAAGGGCGGCCCGGGCATGCCGGAAATGCTGGCCCCCACGGGCGCGCTGATCGGCGCGGGCCTGGGCGAAAGCGTCGGCCTCATCACCGACGGCCGTTTCTCGGGCGGCACCTGGGGCATGGTGGTCGGCCACGTCGCGCCCGAAGCGGCGGCGGGCGGCACCATCGCGTTCGTCAACGAAGGCGACTCGATCACCATCGACGCGCACGAACTGAAGCTCGAACTCAACGTGCCCGAAGCCGAACTCGCCAAGCGCCGCGAAGGCTGGACGCCGCCGGCCCCGCGCTACACGCGCGGCGTGCAGGCCAAGTTCGCGTTCAACGCCTCGAGCGCGAGCTCGGGCGCGGTGCTCGACAAGTTCTGAAGCGGACTCAGCCCATCATCCAAGCGCCGTAGCCGAAGGCAGCAAAGCCCAGGCCGACGATCGCGAAGATGGCTCGGGCTTCGAAATCCATCGCCGGGGGAAAGCTCTGCACGACGAAGTGCAGCAGCGCCCCCGCGCCGATGGTGAGAAAACCCGCACCGAACTGCTTCATCGCGCTGTCGTCGGGATAGAGAAACACCAGCGCGAAGCCGGCCAGGAACACCACGTTCGCCAGCACCGTGCCGCGCGTGCGCCATTTCTTGTGCGTGGGCGTCGGCTCGCGCACCGGCGCCGGCCGGCCCCTGCGGCCTTCCTTGAGCGCCATGCCGGTGAAGAACAGGCCGAACATCGTCGGAAAGCCGCCGAAGAGGCCGAGCCCCCAGACGATGCCCCACATGTTCTGGAAATCGGCCACCAGTGCCTGGGCCGGATCGGCGGTGCTGTAGCGCACCTCGACCGCATCGCCCCATTCCTTGTCCGACAGGCTGCCGCCCAGCCCCTTGACGCGGCGTTTCTGCCCGTCGGCTGCGGTGTATTCGACGAGGGGCGCGCGCGTGGTGGTGACGTAGCCCTTGCTGTCCTTGCTGCGCTCTTCCACGAACTCGACCAGGCTGCCCTGCGTGCTGGCCGTGCCCGCGATCGACTGGTAGCGCTGCCAGCCCACCGTGACCGCACCGTACAGGCCGGCGCAGCCGATCAGCAGTGCCCCGACGCCGGCGCCCCAGAAGAAGGTCTTGAAACGCCCGGCCAGCGCACCGACGGCCGGCCCGACCAGCAGCGACAGTCCGAAGACGAGCAAGGCGTGGGTGGCGGCTTCGTCGTCCATGGCGCGCGTCCTGTCGGCATGCAGCGCGGGTGACGGAGCCGCGGGGTCAGCGGCGCGGGCGCTGCTGACCGTTGCTGGTGCGCAGGCCCATGTTGGTCTTCTGGCGGTCGATGCGCGCCTGCTTGCGCCGCTCTTCGCGCTCGATGACCTTGCGCTTGGTATAGCCCGACGAATCGGCCCAGGCCCACCAAGCCAGCGCCAGCGCGAACGGGCTCAGCACGATCCACCAGCTCCAGCCGGCGACCATGCCCACTTCGAAATATTTGAGGGCTACACCGAGCAGGCCCAAGAGCAGAAACCACATCGCGAATACCCTCCGAGTTGGTCGGTATCGCCGCCGGTGCGTGTGCACCGCGCTACCTACAATCGCGTTGGATCGAATGTAACTCAGCCCTTACGAAAACAGTCCCCATGAAAAGAACGATGTTGATGGCAGCCCTGGGCCTCGGCCTCGCGGCGCCCGCCTTTGCCGACCTGGCCCTTGCCACGTCGAAGAACTGCATGAGCTGCCACGCGGTCGAACGCAAGGTGCTCGGGCCGTCGTTCAAGGACATCGCGGCCAAGTACAAGGACGACAAGGGCGCAGCCAACTCGCTGGCCACCAAGATCATCAAGGGCGGCTCGGGCGTGTGGGGCCCGGTGCCGATGCCGGCCAACAACCAGGTCAGCGAAGCCGATGCGAAGAAGCTCGCAGCCTGGGTGTTGTCGACGAAGTAACCGGCAGCAAAACGAAGCGCGCGGCGGCGCGCCCGGTCAGATGCTCGGGTTGATGTCGCTGGGCAGCGGACGGCGTTCGATGCGGTCTTCGAGCTGCCCGATGTGCGCCGCCACCGTGTTGTCGGTCTGGTCCGAACGCAGCTTGACCGCGCTTTCCAGCTGATCCATGCGCGCCAGCAGCGCCGTGTGCCGGTCGGCGTTGTGCGACATGTGCTGCTTCTCCTGCGCTTCCAGGAAGTTGCGCAGTTCGGTGAAGCGCGAGGCCTCGGCCTTGTCGGCGAGGTCGCGCTGGGTCTGCATTTCCTTCGTGTGGCGCTTGGTCTCCAGCAGCACCGAGCTGTGCAGGTACAGCACGTACACGAGGAAGAAGGCTGCGAGCACGGCCGTGAGCCCCAGCATGATCAGCCCCAGCGGCGCCGACACGCTCATGAAGCCCAGCCACACGTCGGTGGGTGCCGACAACGTGCCCCAGTTCAGCGCGGCAAGCCCCGCGATGAGCAGCACGATGACAAAAAGAAAAGCGGATCTCACGCCCATGTGGCGCCTCCTTGCAAACAACCGATCACGATGACAAAGACCAGGCGCCTGTCAGGGCACGCGGTGACGACATCGGTTTTACCTCAGCCAGGAGGCCGCTTTGGTGCACATGGCCGCACAAACGGCCATGTCCTACACCTCGATACAGCAGGTTCGTGACAACTGTTCCGGAATGGCCGGATTCGGCCAATCCCGGGGGTTCAGTTCGTCTCGGACAGCTGATCGAGGATCGCCGGATTTTCGAGCGTCGAGGTGTCCTGCGTGATCGCCTCGCCCTTGGCGATGCTGCGCAGCAGGCGCCGCATGATCTTGCCGCTGCGCGTCTTGGGCAGGTTGTCGCCGAAGCGGATGTCCTTGGGCTTGGCGATGGGGCCGATTTCCTTGGCGACCCAGGCACGCAGCTCGTTGGCGATCTGCTTGGCCTCTTCGCCGGTCGGGCGCGCGCGCTTGAGCACGACGAAGGCGCACACGGCCTCGCCCGTCACGTCGTCGGGACGGCCCACCACCGCGGCTTCGGCCACGAGGTCGGTCTTGGACACCAGCGCCGATTCGATTTCCATCGTGCCCAGGCGGTGGCCCGACACGTTGAGCACGTCGTCGATGCGGCCCGTGATGCGGAAGTAGCCGCGGTCGGCACTGCGCACCGCGCCGTCGCCAGCCAGGTAGATGGTGCCGCCCATCTCTTCGGGGAAGTAGCTCTTCTTGAAGCGCTCGGGGTCGTTCCAGATCGTGCGGATCATCGAGGGCCAGGGCCGCTTGATGACCAGCATGCCGCCCGCGCCGTTGGGCAGGTCCTTGCCCGTCTCGTCGACGATGGCGGCCATGATGCCCGGCAGCGGCAAGGTGCACGAACCCGGCACCAGCGGCGTGGCGCCCGGCAGCGGCGTGATGACGTGGCCGCCCGTCTCGGTCTGCCAGAAGGTGTCGACGATCGGGCAGCGCTCGCCGCCGATGTTCCGGTGGTACCACATCCACGCTTCCGGATTGATCGGCTCGCCGACCGAACCGAGGATGCGCAGGCTGGTCAGGTCCCAGTTCTTCGGGTGCACTTTTTCGTCGCCTTCGGCCGCCTTGATGAGCGAGCGGATCGCGGTGGGCGCGGTATAGAAGATCGAGACCTTGTGCTTCTGGATCATTTCCCAGAAGCGGCCCGCATGCGGGAAGGTCGGGATGCCTTCGAACACGACCTGCGTGGCGCCGGCCGCAAGCGGGCCGTAGGCGACGTAGGTGTGGCCGGTGATCCAGCCGATGTCGGCGGTGCACCAGAACAGGTCTTCGGGACGGATGTCGAAGGTCCAGTCCATCGTGAGCTTGGCCCACAGCAGATAGCCGCCGGTGGCGTGCTGCACGCCCTTGGGCTTGCCGGTGGAGCCCGAGGTGTAGAGGATGAACAGCGGGTGCTCGGCATTGACCGGCACGGGCGCGCACTCGGTGCTCTGCCCTGCCAGCGCTTCGGTGAAGGTCTTGTCGCGGCCCTCGACGCGGTTCCACGCGGTGGGCGTGCGCTCGTACACGAGCACGGTCTTGAGCGTGTCGCAGCCGCCCAGCGCGATGCCGTCGTCCACGATGGCCTTCAGCGGCAGTTCCTTGCCGCCGCGCAGCTGGTAGTTGGCGGTGATGACGGCCACGGCGCCCGCGTCGATGATGCGTTCCTGCAGCGCCTTGGCCGAGAAGCCGCCGAACACCACGCTGTGGGTGGCACCGATGCGTGCGCAGGCCTGCATGGCGACCACGCCTTCGATGGTCATCGGCATGTAGATGATGACGCGGTCGCCCTTGTTGATGCCCTGCGCTTTCAGCGCGTTGGCGAACTGGCTCACGCGGGCCAGCAGCTCCTTGTAGGTGACGCGGGTGACGGCGCCGTCGTCGGCTTCGAAGACGATGGCGGTCTTGTGCTCGACGGGGGTGCCGATGTGCTTGTCCAGGCAGTTGGCGCTGGCATTGAGTTCACCGTCACCGAACCATTCGTAGAACGGCGCCTTCGATTCGTCCAGGGTGCGGGTGAAGGGCTTGGTCCACTGCAGGTTGTCCTTGGCCAGCCGGGTCCAGAAGCCTTCGAAGTCCTGTTCGGCTTCCTTGCACAGCGCCTCGTAGGCGGCCATGCCGGCAATGCGGGCGCCTTCGGTGGCGCGGGCGTCGGGCGGGAACACACGGTTCTCGACCAGGACGGATTCAATGTTCTTCGATGCGCTGCTCATGCTCTTGTCTCCTGATTGAATGCGGCCGTAATGTCGGGGCACGCACTTACGGGCCACTGACGGGGTCGATGTTAGTTCGCAGGGTTATCACGAGTGCGTCACTGGGAGACCTCTAGAATCGCCCGACTTTTTACATCTGTCTTCTTACTTCATGTCCGCCCCCGATCCTTTCGACGCCCGGAACGCGCCCGTACCAGCACGCAGTTCCCCGCTGAAGCCACTGCCCCGGCTCATCTTCGCGAGCCGCTGGCTGCAGCTGCCGCTGTACCTGGGGCTGATCGTGGCGCAGGGCGTGTACGTGGTGCACTTCCTGGTCGAGCTGCTGCACCTGGTCGAAGCCGCCTTCGGCAACAAGGACGCGCTGCAGGCCCTGATCGCGAGCATCGGCTACAAGACCACCGCACCGGTCGGCGCACTCAACGAGACGGTGATCATGCTGGTGGTGCTGGCGCTGATCGACGTGGTGATGATCTCCAACCTGCTGATCATGGTGATCGTGGGCGGCTACGAGACCTTCGTGAGCCGCATGGACCTCGAAGGCCACCAGGACCAGCCCGAGTGGCTGAGCCACGTGAACGCCTCGGTGCTCAAGGTGAAGCTGGCCACCGCCATCATCGGCATCAGCTCGATCCACCTGCTCAAGACCTTCATCAACGCGGACAACTACACCGACAAGGTGCTGATCGCGCAGACCGTGATCCACATCGCGTTCCTGTTCTCGGCCATGGCCATCGCCTACACCGACAAGCTCATGAACGAGGCGGCCGCCGCCAACGCCCACCACTGAAGGCCGGCTAGGCCACATCCCAGGCCGGCACTTCGGTGAAGCGCTCGGCCAGGAAATCGAGCAAGGTGCGCAGCGCAGACGGCATGTGCTTGCGCGAGGCGTACACCGCATACACCCCCAGCACCTGCGGCTCGTGATCGGGAAAGAGCGACACCAGCTCGCCCGATTGCAGCAACCCCGACGTCAGATAGGTGGGCAGCATCGCGATGCCCGCCCCGGCCCGCGCCAGCGCCATCAGGCTGGCCGCGTCGTTGGTCGAGAGGTTGCCGGCCACGGCCACCGAGACCGGCAGGCCGTCGGCCTTGCGCGTGAAGTTCCACAGGCTGCGGCCGAAATACGAATGCGTGAGGCAGTTGCGCTGCGCCAGTTCTTCCACGCGCTGCGGCTGGCCGTGTGCCTTCAGGTAATCGGGCGTTGCGCAAACCACCGAACGGCACACCGAGAGCCGGCGCGCGATGAGGTTTGGATCGATCTCGGACGACACGCGGATGGCGAGGTCGATGCGCTCGTCCACCAGGTTCACCGCGCGGTCGAGCAGCACCAGGTCGACCGCCACGCCTGGATAGCGCCGCACGTAATCGGCCACCGCGCCGGCCAGCTGCGCCTGCGCGAACGAGGTGCTGGCGGTGATGCGCAGCTGCCCGCTCGGCGCCTCGGCGGGGTGGCGCACCGCCGCCTGCATGTCGCCCGCGAGCTCGAGCACCTGACGGCAGCGCGGCAGCAGCTCTTCGCCCGCCGCCGTGAGGCTGAGGCGACGCGTCGTGCGGTGCAGCAGGCGTGCGCCGGTCCATTGCTCCAGTTCGGCCACGTAGCGCGTGACCACCGGGCGCGAGAGGTCGAGCTTGTCGGCCGCGGCCGAGAGGCTGCCCGCGTCCACCACGGTCACGAACACCCGCATTGCGTTCAATCGGTCCATTCGAACGATTTTAGGAATAAAGAAGCGCGGAATTCGAGGTATTTCTTTCGAAACCAGAAACCTAAGATGCGGTTCATCCCCTTCCCAACTTTTGACTGGAGTCCCTCATGAGCCACATCGCCATCCTCGGCGCCACCGGACGTGCCGGCGGCCGCCTTCTCGAAGAAGCGCTGCGCCGCGGCCACACCGTGACGGCCATCGCCCGCCATGCCAGCGCGAAACTGGCGGGCCGTGCCAACGTCGAGACCGTCGATGTCGACGCGCTCGACGCCGCCGCCCTCGAAAAGGCCGTGGCCGGCCATGACGCCGTGTTCAGCGCCGCGCACTTCGCCACCGTGCCGCCCGCGGCCGTCATCGAGCCCGTGAAGCGCGCGGGCGTGAAGCGCCTGCTGGTGGTCGGCGGCGCCGGCAGCCTGTTCGCGGCGCCCGGCCTGAAGGTGATCGACACGCCGAACTTTCCCGATGCCTACCGCGCCGAAGCCACGGCCGGCGGCGTGTTCCTCGATGCGCTGCGCAACGAGAAGGACCTCGACTGGACCTTCCTGTCGCCCTCCGCCGAATTCGTCGAAGGCGAGCGCACCGGCAAGTTCCGCCTCGGCAAGGACGACCTGCTCGTGAGCGCCGAAGGCCGCAGCTGGATCACGTTCGAGGACTACGCGATCGCGTTCATCGACGAACTCGAGAAGCCCGCGCACTCGCGCCAGCGCTACACGATCGGCTACTGATCGATCGGCCGGCAACGAAAAAGGACCCTCGCGGGTCCTTTTTTCATGAGCGAGCCGGATCAACGGCCGGTCATGTTCTCCGGCACCACCCACTGGTCGAACTGCTCGGCCGTCAGGTGCCCCGACGCAATCGCCGCCTCGCGCAGGCTCGTGCCTTCCTTGTGCGCCTTCTTCGCGATGTAGGCCGACTTGTCGTAGCCGATGTGCGTGTTCAGCGCCGTCACCAGCATCAGCGAGCGCTGCACCAGCTCCGTGATGCGTTCGCGGTTCGGTTCGATGCCCACGGCGCAGTGGTCGTTGAAGCTCACCATGCCATCGGCCAGCAGGCGCACGCTCTGCAGGAAGTTGTGCGCCACCATCGGGCGGAACACGTTCAGCTCGAAGTTGCCCGAGGCGCCGCCGATGTTGATGGCCACGTCGTTGCCGAACACCTGCGCGGCCAGCATCGTGACGGCTTCGCTCTGGGTCGGGTTGACCTTGCCCGGCATGATCGACGAGCCGGGTTCGTTCTCGGGAATGCTCAGCTCGCCGATGCCGCTGCGCGGGCCGCTCGCGAGCCAGCGCACGTCATTGGCGATCTTGTTCATGCTGGCGGCGAGCGTCTTGAGCGCGCCGTGGGCATGCACCAGCGCGTCGACACTGGCCATGGCTTCGAACTTGTTCGGCGCGGTCACGAACGGCAGGTTCGTGAGCTTCGCGAGTTCGGCCGCGACCTGCTCCGCGTAACCCTTGGGCGCGTTGAGCCCGGTGCCGACGGCCGTGCCGCCCAGCGCCAGTTCGCACAGGTGCGGCAGCGCGGCGCGCACGTGCGCCTCGCCGTGCGCCAGCTGCGCCACGTAGCCCGAGAACTCCTGGCCCAGCGTGAGCGGCGTGGCGTCCTGCAGGTGGGTGCGCCCGATCTTCACGATGTCGGCGAAGTCTTCGGCCTTCTTCGCCAGCGTGCCGCGCAGCTTGGCAATGGCGGGCAGCAGCTTGTGCGTGATGGCTTCCACGGCCGCCACGTGCATGGCGGTGGGGAACACGTCGTTGCTCGACTGGCTGCGGTTCACGTCGTCGTTCGGGTGCACCAGGCGCCCTTCCCCGCGCTCGCCGCCGAGCAGCTCGCTGGCGCGGTTGGCCAGCACCTCGTTGACGTTCATGTTGCTCTGCGTGCCCGAGCCGGTCTGCCAGACCACCAGCGGGAACTCGCCCGGATGCTTGCCGGCAATGACCTCGTCGGCCGCGGCCACGATGGCGTGGGTCTTCTTCTCGTCCTGCAGGCCCAGCGCGTGATTGACCACGGCCGATGCGCGTTTGACCTGGGCCAGCGCCTTGATGATTTCGCGCGGCTGCTGCTCGCCGGAGATGTCGAAGTTCTGCAGCGAGCGCTGCGTCTGCGCGCCCCACAGCTTGTCGGCCGGCACGTCGATCGGGCCGAAGGTGTCGCGCTCGGCACGGGTCTTGGGAGAAGTCGTCATGAGAAAAATGGCTCCACAGTCTTGGATGGTTGCGCCCGCTCACCGGGCGCGGTGCCGAGTATGGTCTCAATAAGAATGGCTCGCATCTGACGAGGCCTTTCGCTCAGGTCCCACAGACACGATACGCCCGTGGGTTGACTCGCGTCATGCCAAAAAGTTATAATTAGCGGCTTCCGACGACCAACAAGTCATGTTGGTCACCCTTGCACTACTCGCGGATCAGCGAATCCCGTCGCGGTGCAAGGCCCTTCACGCCGGGCCCAGCCCGGCAAACCGGCCGGATCTTTTTTCCGGCCCCATTGCCACGTCACGCTCATCCAGGCGGCGCCCCTCGACCAGGCCCGTTGTCTGCGAATGAAGCATCCGGCGGGCACTGGCTTCGTCGCCAAGTCGTCTTCAGTGCCTGTCGGCAGCCCTCGGGGCTCGCCGGGCCATTGCATGCGCATGCGCAATCTTCATGCGCGCTGTCGGGCAGCTCCCTCATCGGGCTGATGGCGTGGCCGTTGCCGCCCTCCGGGGCGGTGCTGTGTCCACCCTTCACTCAAGGAGCCCCGGCATATGGCCAAAGGAATTCTCATCGACCATGTCTTCAAGGTGTTCGGCGACTCGCCCGAGCAAGCCCTCGAGCTGGTCCGCCAAGGTTTTTCCAAGAAGGACATCCTGGCGAAGACCGGTCAGTCGATCGGCGTGTTCGATGCCACCTTCGAGATCCAGGCCGGCGAGATCTTCGTGATCATGGGCCTGTCGGGCTCGGGCAAATCGACGCTGGTGCGCCTGTTGAACCGGCTCATCGAACCGACCGCCGGGCGCATCGTGATCGACGGGGCCGACATCAACGAGCACTCCGACAGCAAGCTGCGCGCACTGCGCCGCAAGGACATCAGCATGGTGTTCCAGTCGTTCGCGCTGATGCCGCACATGACGGTGCGCGAGAACACCGCCTTCGGCCTGGAGCTGTCGGGCACGCGCAAGAAAGACCGCCTCGCGCAGGCCGACCTCGCGCTGGCGCAGGTGGGCCTTTCGGGCTGGGGCGACAGCTACCCCGACGAGCTCTCGGGCGGCATGCAGCAGCGCGTGGGCCTGGCGCGCGCGCTGGCGTCCGACCCGTCGATCCTGCTGATGGACGAGGCCTTCTCGGCGCTCGACCCGATCATCCGCACCGAGATGCAGTCGGAGCTGCTGCGGCTGCAGCAGGTGCAGCGCCGCACCATCGTGTTCATCTCGCACGACCTGGACGAAGCCATGCGCATCGGCGACCGCATCGCGATCATGAAGGACGGCCACGTGATCCAGGTCGGCACGCCCGACGAAATCCTGCGCACCCCGGCCGACGACTACGTGCGCAGCTTCGTGCGCGGCGTGGACGCGGCGGCGGTGTTCAAGGCGGCCGACATCGCACGCAAGTCGCTCACCGTGGTGTGCGAGCACCCCGAGCGCGGCGCGCGCGCGGCGCTCAAGCTGCTCGAAGACCAGGACCGCGACTTCGCCTACGTGACCAGCCCGACCAAGCGCTTCCTGGGCGTGGTCTCGGCCGACACGCTGCGCGGTGCGCTCGACGGACATTCGGGCCCGCTCGGGTTGCAGCACGCCTTCCTCGAGGACCTGCCGCGCATCGACGCCGAGGCCCCCGTGGCCGGCCTGATCGGCCAGCTCGCGCAGGCGCCGTGCGCACTGCCGGTCGTGGCCGGCGACGGCCGCTTCTGCGGCGCGATCAGCAAGACGACGCTGCTGCGCTTCCTCGACCGCGACACGCCGCCGATCGAACCCGTCTCGCCGCACGCCGCGCCCGCACTCGCCGCCGAGCCGCACTGAATTCACGAAGGACCTTGAACGATGAACGACACCACATTGCCTTCCGACCTGAACGCGCCCCTGCTGGACACCCCCGTCCTGGACACGCCTGCCGCGCCCCCCGCCGCCCTCGATCCGTGGGAAGCGATCTCCGCCGCGCCTGACACCTCGGCAGCCAGCGCCTGGCTCGACGCGCCGGCGAACACCGCGCACGCCCTCGCGGGGCAGGCCGACACCGCCACCAACGGCTTCGCGCTGCACCGCCTGTGGGACGGCTCGCTGCCCGTCGAGGCCTGGATCAACCAGGGCCTGGGCTGGGTGGTGGAGCACTTTCGCCCCTTCTTCCAGACCGTGCGCCTGCCCATCGACAGCACGCTCAACTCGGTGCAAGGCCTGCTCACCGCCCTGCCTGCGCTGCCGATGATCGCGCTCATCGGCCTGCTCGCCTGGCAGTTCGCCGGCCGCGCGCTGGCCATCGGCACCGTCGTGTCGCTGATGCTGGTGACCGTGCTGGGCATCTGGCCCGAAGCGATGGTCACGCTGTCGCTGGTGCTGACCTCGCTGGTGTTCTGCATGGTCATCGGCCTGCCGCTGGGCGTGCTGCTGGCCAGCAGCGACCGGGCCCAGCGCGTGATGCGCCCGGTGCTCGACGCCATGCAGACCACGCCGGCCTTCGTGTACCTCGTGCCGGTGGTGATGCTGTTCGGCATCGGCAACGTGCCGGGCGTGATCGTGACCATCGTCTTCGCGCTCGCCCCGCTGGTGCGCCTGACCAACCTCGGCCTGCGCCAGGTGCGCCCCGACCTCATCGAGGCCGCGCGCGCCTACGGCGCCTCGCCCTGGCAGATGCTCGTGAAGGTGAAGCTGCCGCTGGCCATGCCCTCGATCATGGCGGGCATCAACCAGGCGCTGATGCTGTCGCTGTCGATGGTGGTGATCGCCTCGATGATCGCCGTGGGCGGCCTGGGCCAGATGGTGCTGCGCGGCATCGGCCGGCTCGACATGGGCCTGGCCACCGTCGGCGGCCTGGGCATCGTGCTGCTGGCGATCACGCTGGACCGCCTGACGCAGGCCATGGGCAAGTCGCGCCGCAGCGCCGGCCATCGCTGGTGGTACACGGGACCGGCCGGCCTTGCGCTGCGCACGCTGCAGCGCCTTGTCGGCACGCCCTCGCGCGGCTCGCACGCCGACGACGCCGTGCCCGCCCTTTCCACGCCAGCGCACTGACCGTCATGGAGGACAACCACGCATGACGACCACCCGCCTCTTCCTTGCCCGCGGCCTCCTGGCGCTAGGCCTTATCGCCTTCGGTGCGACCGCACAGGCCGCCACTGATCTGCCCGGCCAGGGCATCACCGTGCAACCGCTGAAAAGCTCGCTCGCCGAGGAAGCCTTCCAGACGCTGCTGGTGATGCGCGCGCTCGAAAAGCTCGGCTACAAGGTCGAGCCGATGAAAGACCTCGAACCCGCCACCGAGCACCTGGCCATTGCCAATGGCGACGCCACCTTCATGGCCAACCACTGGAGCCTGCTGCACGCCGACTTCTACAAGAACAGCGGCGGCGATGCCAAGCTGTGGCACCAGGGCACGTACTCCGACGGCGCGGTGCAGGGCTACCTGATCGACCGCAAGACCGCCGAGCAATACAACATCACGAACCTCGCGCAGCTGAAAGACCCGGCGATTGCCAAGCTGTTCGACGCCGACGGCGACGGCAAGGCCGACCTCACCGGCTGCAACCCCGGCTGGGGCTGCGAACTGGCCATCGAAGGCCACCTGGCCGCCTACCAGTTGCGCGACAGCGTGACCCACAAGCAGGGCAGCTACGCCGCGCTCATGGCCGACACCATCGCGCGCTTCAAGCAGGACAAGCCGATCCTTTACTACACCTGGACGCCCTACTGGGTCAGCGCCGTGCTGCGCCCGGGCGCCGACGTGGTCTGGCTGCAGGTGCCGTTCTCGCCGCCGCAGGCCGGCGCGCAGGTCGACACCCGCTTGCCCAATGGCCGCAACTACGGCTTCCTGGCCAACGAGCAGCGCATCGTCGCCAACCGGGCCTTCATCGAGAAGAACCCCGCCGCCGGCCGCCTGTTCGAGGTGATGAAGCTGCCGATCAGCGACATCAACGCGCAGAACCTGCGCATGAGCGAAGGCGCGAACAGCATGCAGGACGTGACGCGGCACACCGACGGGTGGATTCGGGTGCATCAGGCGACCTTCGACGGCTGGATTGCCCAGGCGCGCGCCGCGGCCCGGTAACACGGCCTCACCCCCGCGCCGGCGCCCTTTCGCCCGGCGCCGGCCTGCGGTATTGGTGGCTGAGATAATCGAGGGCGTTCCCCCTCCAAGAAGACTCCCCACCATGACGACCACGATCCAGCAGGCCGACCTGATCGAATCGATCAGCGCCGCGCTCCAGTACATCAGCTACTACCACCCCGCTGACTACATTGCCCACCTGGCCAAGGCCTACGAGCGCGAACAAAGCCCCGCCGCCAAGGACGCCATCGCGCAGATCCTGACCAATAGCAAGATGAGCGCCACGGGCCACCGCCCGATCTGCCAGGACACCGGCATCGTCAACGTGTTCCTCAAGGTGGGCATGGACGTGCGCTGGGGCGGCTTCACCGGCTCGCTGGACGACGCCATCAACGAAGGCGTGCGCCGCGGCTACAACCACCCCGACAACACGCTGCGCGCCTCGGTCGTGGGCGACCCGCAGTTCGATCGCAAGAACACCAAGGACAACACGCCTGCGGTGATCTTCACCGAGATCGTTCCCGGCAACACCGTCGAAGTGACGGTGGCCGCCAAGGGCGGCGGCAGCGAGAACAAGAGCAAGCTGGTCATGCTGAACCCCGGCGACAGCGTGGTCGACTGGGTGCTCAAGACCGTGCCGACCATGGGCGCCGGCTGGTGCCCGCCCGGCATGCTGGGCATCGGCATCGGCGGCACCGCCGAGAAGGCCGCGCTGATGGCCAAGGAAAGCCTGATGGACGACCTGGACATGCACGAGCTGCAGGCCAAGGCCGCCTCGGGCGCCGAGCTCAGCAAGGTCGAGGCGCTGCGCCTCGAACTGTTCGAGAAGGTCAATGCCCTGGGCATCGGCGCGCAGGGCCTGGGCGGCCTGGCCACCGTGCTCGACGTCAAGATCCAGATGTACCCCACGCACGCGGCCAGCAAGCCCGTGGCGATGATCCCCAACTGCGCGGCCACGCGCCACGCGCACTTCGTGATGGACGGCAGCGGCCCGGTCTACCTCGACCCGCCGTCGCTGGACCTGTGGCCCGACGTGAACTGGGCACCCGACGAAAAGAAGAGCAAGCGCGTCAACCTCGACCAGCTCACGCCCGCCGAAGTGGCGAGCTGGAAGCCCGGCGACACGCTGCTGCTGAACGGCAAGATGCTCACCGGCCGCGACGCCGCGCACAAGCGCATCCAGGGCATGCTGGCCAAGGGCGAGAAGCTGCCGGTCGACTTCAAGAACCGCGTCATCTACTACGTCGGCCCGGTCGACCCGGTCGGCAACGAAGCCGTGGGCCCCGCCGGCCCGACCACCGCCACGCGCATGGACGGCTTCACCGAGATGATGCTGGCTGAAACCGGCCTGATTGCCATGATCGGCAAGGCCGAGCGCGGCCCGGTCGCCATCGAGGCGATCAAGAAGCACAAGAGCGCCTACCTCATGGCCGTGGGCGGCGCCGCCTACCTCGTGAGCAAGGCCATCAAGACCGCCAAGGTGGTGGGCTTCGAAGACCTGGGCATGGAAGCCATCTACGAATTCGACGTGGTCGACATGCCCGTGACGGTGGCGGTCGATGCCGGCGGCACCAGCGCGCACATCACCGGCCCGGCCGAGTGGCAAAAGCGCATCGCCAGCGGCGAGTTCAAGACCATTCCGCTGGAAGTCGCTTGAACCCGGTCGGCGTGTTCGACAGCGGCGTCGGGGGGCTGAGCACGCTCGCCGCGCTGCAGGCCGAGCTGCCGACGGAACGCTTCGTCTACTTCGCCGACACCGCGAATGCGCCGTATGGCGAGCGCGGCGACGCCTACGTCATCGCGCACTCGCGCCAGGTGGTCGAACACCTGCTGCGCGCGCACGGCATCAAGGCGCTGGTGGTGGCCTGCAACACGGCCACCACGGCGGCGATCCACGTGCTGCGCGCCGAATTCCCCGCGCTGCCCATCGTGGGCCTGGAGCCGGCGCTCAAGCCCGCCGTGGCGACGAGCCGCACGGGCCACATCGCGGTGCTGGCCACGCGCGGCACGCTGGCCAGCGCCAGGTACGCGGCCCTGCGCGATTCGTTTGCAGGCGCGACGACCGTGCGGCCCGTGCCGTGCGACGGCCTCGTGAAGGCCATCGAAGGCTTCGACAGCGCCACCATCGCCGCGCTGTGCGCTCGCTACATGGCGGAGGCCGGGCCCTTCGGCGACGGGCCAGGCGAAGTCGACACCGTGGTGCTCGGCTGCACGCACTACCCGCTCGTGAAAGACGAACTGCAGCGCCACGCACCGTCGACGCTGCGCTTCATCGACACCGGTGCGCCGGTCGCGCAGCAGACGCGGCGCGTGCTGACGTCGCTCGGTCGACTGGCCGACGATGGCAGCGAAGGCGGGCTGGTGCTTGAGAGCAGCGGCGTCCTGGCGGTGCTCGAAGCCGCCGCGGCGCGCTGGCTTCCCGCACGCGCGCAAAACGCTTCGGTGCCTGCAGCAAGCACCGCCTGACATCACTTCACCGGCCATGCGCGCCCTCCTCTTCCTGCGTCATGCACTCGTTCTGCTGGGCCTGGCCTCGGCCGCCGGCCTAGGCCACGCCGCCTGCGAAAGCGGGTTGGCCGAGCGCATGCACGCCAAGCTCTATCCGAAGCAGCCGCTCGACGAGCGGCTGGCCGCATGCAAGGTCTGGCCGGCGTTTCCCGGCCGCAGCATCGTGGTGCTGCCCATGCCGCGCGAGACCACGGACAAGGGCGCCAAGGTCTTCGACCTCGCGCTGCTGCTGATCCAGCGGCCCGACAACGGCAACACCGACCGCGACACGGTGATCGGGCGGATCTTCCTGCCCGAGGCGCTCGACGAAGACGCCACCACCTCGATCCAGGAAATCCGCGTCGACACCTCGCGCTACGTGCTGTCGGCCGACACGCGCGCCTTCGGCCTGCGCGTGCGCTACCGCGGCAACAGCCCGACCTCGGGCCCGCAGGCCAGCGAGACCGTGCGCCTGTACGTACAGCGCGGCAACAAGCTGCAGCAGGTGCTGCAGGAGGTCGAGCTCGACCACGACAACGGCGGCTGGGACGCCACCTGCACCGGCCACTTCGAGAAGCTGCGCACCATGCTGTCGGTCGCGCGCACCACGAGCAACGGCTTGGCCGACCTGCAGCTGTCGCGCACGCTGGTGCAAAGCCGCGCGCAGGAACAGGAAGACCAGGGCTGCGTCGAGAAAGCGCTGCCCGCCAAGTTCAGCACCGTGACGCTGCGCTATGACGGCGAGCGCTTCAAGGTGCCGAAGTCGCTGCAGCAAGCGCCCTGAGGCGCCGGGGCGCCGCTATCGCGCAGCAGCCTTGTCGTGCAGCGCCGCCTTGCGGCCGCGTTGCATGTCGATCGGCAGCAGCAGCAACAGCCCGCCGACGAACAGCACGGCCGTCGACAGGATCGCGATGCGCTGGTTGCCGCCGGTGGCCCAGGTGATGGCACCAAAGCTCAGCGGGCCGATGATGCTGGCCAGGCGCGTGGCGAAGGTCCAGAGGCCGAAGAACTCGGCCAGCTGCTGTGGCGGCGCGAGGTAGCCGGTCATCGCGCGCCCGGCCGACTGGCTCGAGCCCATCGCCAGCCCTGCGATGGCGGCGGCCCACCAGAAGCCGCCCTTGGTCGTGACCCACGCGGCGATCACGCAGACCGCGATCCACGCGAGCAGCGTGGCGGCCAGCGACACCTTGTGGCCGATGCGGTCCTGCACGTAGCCGAAGGCGAAGGCGCCGAGCGCGGCCGCGACGTTGAGCACGAAGATCAGCACCATCGTCTCGCTCGCGACGAAGCCGATCACCTGCTCGGCGTAGATCGCGGCCAGCGTGATCGCGACCGCCACGCCGCCCTGGTAGCAGACGGTGCAGACCAGCAGCCACATGAAGTCGCGGTAGGCGCGGGCCTGCTGGAAGGTGGCGCGCAACTGCCGCCAGGCGCTGTCCTCGCCTCGACTGGCCTGCGGCACGGCGCGTTCGGGCAGCAGCGCAAAGGTGACGCAGGCGGCCACGCCGTAGATCGCTGCCGTGATCAGCATCGTGACCGGCACGAAGTGCGCCGCCGGCAACCCGCGCGCCTGCGACCACAGCACGTATGCCAGGCACAACCCCAGCGCCAGCATGCCGCCGACATAGCCGAAGGCCCAGCCCCAGCCGCTCACCTTGCCCATGCCTTCGGCCGTCGCCAGCTCGGGCAGGAAGGCGCCCGTCAGCGACTCGCCGTAGGAATAGAACGCGTTGGAGACGATCACCAGCGCCATCGCGAGCGCAACGCCCATCGGGCCGCCCGCGAAGCCCGGCGTGAGCGCCAGAGCCGCCGTGGCGAGCACGCAGCCCGTGGTCGTCATGACCAGCACGCGCTTCTTGGCGGCGCGCAGGTCGGCCCAGGCGCCGATGGCGGGCATCGTGAGCATCACGATGGCGTACGAGGTGCTGAGGGCGGCGGTCCACGCGAAGGTGGCCCAGGGCGCGCCCTTGGCGATGCCGCCGACGAAGTAGGCGGCGAACACCGCCGTGATCACGACCGTGGTGTAGCCCGAGTTCGCGAAGTCGTACATCGCCCAGCCGAACACCTCGCGCTTGCGCACGCCGGGGCGCAACGCGGAGGCTGGAAACAGGGCCATGCGGCCTTGGGACCGGGCGGTAAGGGAAAGGTCAGTGCAGGTGGCGCGGACGACGGCCACCGCCGTGGCCACCACCGCTGCCGCCGCCGGCGCCACCGGCACCGCGCGGACGCTTGCCGATTTCGAGCGAGTTCACGAGGGCATCGAAACGGTCGCTGAAAAGGCGATCGATTTCGGCGACCACGCCGCCGAGTTCGGCACCGTCGAAGTGGCGTTCCATGAGGTTGACCACGTCTTCGACCAGCAGGTCGCGCTGCACCTGCATGATCGCGGCCGGGTTGGGGCCCACGAACAGCATCAGGAAGTCGTCGCGCGATTCTTCGTCGGGGTCGCCCTCTTCCTCGTCGAAATCGGTGTCGTAGAAGGTGACCTCGATCGCGGCGCCGCGTTCGGAGAGTTCGTTCAGGCCCATGCACATCTCGTCGAGCGCCTGGCGGAAGTCCTCGTCGCCCGGCACGGTCCAGCAGATCTGCAGCGTGTGGTCCTTCTGCTCGAAGCGGATGCCGGGTTCTTCTTCGTAGGTGCTGGTGGCACCGTCGGCCAGCGATTTGGCGCCTGCGTATTTCCAGAGCGGCCGCAGCGCCTCCTGGATCTGCTCGAAGCTCACGTCCGAGCGCAGCGGCACATCGCCATGCACATGGATCTCAAATGGAGCGTTGTAGCGAGGCATCAAATACTCCCTTGTAAATATGGTGGTACCCGGAACGGGGGTCGAACCCGTATGCCCCGATTAAGGAAGCGGCGGATTTTAAGTCCGATGTGTCTACCAATTTCACCATCCGGGCCTCGGGTTGAACATCGACGATAACCCAAATGAAACAAGCCCCGGCAACGTCGGTTGGCGGGGCTTGTGTATCGGAGCCGATCGGTCTTGACGAGAGGGTGGAGGCGCGACCCGGAGTCGAACCGGGCTAGACGGATTTGCAATCCGTTGCATAACCGCTTTGCTATCGCGCCACGCTGAATAACGAAATCGAACTGCGAAAAAAAGGGAAGCTGCTTGCTTCCCTTTTTCAAAACTGGAGCGGGAAAAGAGTCTCGAACTCTCGACCTCAACCTTGGCAAGGTTGCGCTCTACCAACTGAGCTATTCCCGCGTTTCGAGCCTCAAATTATATACCAGTTTTTTGAGGCTTCACAAGTTCTGCAATCAATCGATCAATGTTTGACCGAGCCTTCGACGGCCGGCGCCCCAGCGCGCTGCTTGGCCAGTTCGGCCACTGCAGCAGCCGACGCGGCCACCTCTTCGTCGGACAGCGGCTCGGGCATCTTCTCGAGCGCGATCTCGAGTACCTTGTCGATCCACTTCACCGGCACGATCTCGAGGCCGTTCTTCACGTTCTCGGGAATGTCCTGCAGGTCCTTGGCGTTCTCTTCGGGGATCAGCACGGTCTTGATGCCGCCGCGCAGGGCGGCCAGCAGCTTCTCCTTCAGGCCGCCGATGGCCGTGACTTCGCCGCGCAGCGTGATCTCGCCGGTCATCGCGACGTCGGCACGCACCGGGATGCCCGTGAGCGCCGACACGAAGGCCGTCGTCATCGCCGCGCCCGCGCTCGGGCCGTCCTTGGGCGTGGCGCCGTCGGGCACGTGGATGTGGATGTCGCGCTTCTCGAACACCTCGTCCTTGATGCCCAGGCGGCGCGAGCGGCTGCGCACCACGGTGCGTGCGGCCTCGACCGATTCCTTCATCACGTCGCCGAGCGAACCCGTGCGGCTGATCACGCCCTTGCCGGGCATGGTCACGGCCTCGATCGTCAGCAGGTCGCCGCCGACTTCGGTCCACGCAAGGCCGACCACCTGGCCGACCTGGTTCTGCTTCTCGGCCAGGCCGAAGCTGTACTTGCGCACGCCGAGGAACTCGTTGAGGTTCTCGCCGTCGACCGTGACCTTGGGCGTCAGTTGCTTGAGCAGCAGACCCTTCACCACCTTGCGGCAGATCTTGGACAGCTCGCGCTCGAGCGAACGCACGCCGGCTTCCCGCGTGTAGTAGCGCACGATGTCGCGCACGGCGGCTTCGGTGACGGCCAGTTCGTCGTCCTTCACGCCGTTGTTCTTCATCTGCTTGGGCAGCAGGTACTTGATCGCGATGTTGGTCTTCTCGTCCTCGGTGTAGCCCGAGAGGCGGATGACTTCCATGCGGTCCAGCAGCGCCGGCGGGATGTTCATCGAGTTCGAGGTGGCGACGAACATGACGTCGCTCAGGTCGAAGTCGACTTCCACGTAGTGGTCGCCGAAGGTGTGGTTCTGCTCCGGGTCGAGCACTTCGAGCAGCGCGCTCGACGGATCGCCGCGAAAGTCCGTGCCCAGCTTGTCGATTTCGTCCAGCAGGAACAGCGGATTGCGCGTGCCGATCTTGCTCAGCCCCTGCAGCACCTTGCCCGGCAGCGCGCCGATGTAGGTGCGGCGGTGGCCGCGGATCTCGGCCTCGTCACGCATGCCGCCCAGCGCCATGCGGGTGTACTTGCGGCCGGTCGCCTTCGCGATCGACTGCCCCAGCGAGGTCTTGCCGACACCCGGTGGGCCCACGAGGCACAGGATGGGTGCCTTCACCTTGTCGACGCGCTGCTGCACCGCGAGGTATTCAAGGATGCGGTCCTTGACCTTCTCGAGGCCGTAGTGGTCGGCGTTGAGCACGGCCTCGGCATTGGCCAGGTCGTGCTTGATCTTGGTCTTCTTGCTCCACGGCAGGCTGATGAGCACGTCGATGTAGTTGCGCACCACCGTGGCTTCGGCCGACATGGGCGACATGAGCTTGAGCTTCTTGAGCTCGCCCTCGGCCTTCTTCAGGCCTTCCTTGGACATCTTGGCGAGCTTGATCTTCTTCTCGATCTCCTCGATGTCCGCGCCCTCTTCGCCTTCGCCGAGCTCCTTCTGGATGGCCTTGACCTGCTCGTTGAGGTAGAAGTCGCGCTGGTTCTTCTCCATCTGGCGCTTCACGCGGCCACGGATTTTCTTGTCGACATTCAGGATGTCGACTTCGCGTTCGAGCTGGCCGAACAGGTTTTCCAGGCGCGCCTTGACGTCGTCCAGGTCGAGCACGGCCTGCTTGTTGTCGAGCTTGAGCGGCAGGTGGGCGGCGATGGTGTCGGCCAGGCGGCCGGCGTCGTCGATGCTCGAGATCGAGGTGAGGATCTCGGGCGGGATCTTCTTGTTCAGTTTGACGTACTGGTCGAACTGCTGCATCACCGCGCGGCGCAGTGCCTCGACCTCGGTGCCCTTCTCACCGCCTTCGGGCGCCTCGACGGGCGTCACGTTGGCCGAGAAATGGGTTTCGCCGTCATCGATGCGGTTCACACGGGCGCGTTGCTGGCCTTCGACCAGCACCTTCACGGTGCCGTCGGGCAGCTTGAGCATCTGCAGGATGGTCGAGACGCAACCGACCTCGAACATGTCCTCGACCGAGGGCTCGTCCTTGGCGGCGGCCTTCTGGGCCACCAGCATGATGCGGCGCTCGGCCTCCATCGCCAGCTCGAGCGCCTTGATGCTCTTCGGGCGACCCACGAAGAGCGGGATCACCATGTGGGGAAACACCACGACGTCGCGCAGCGGCAGCAGCGGCAGGTCGAGGGCCTCGGGGGGCAATGGGGTATGACCAGACATGAGCGTCCTTGTCCTTTAGGCCTTTTTCGCCGTTTCGCGGTACACGAGCAGCGGGGGCTTGTTTTCGTCGATGGTCGATTCCTCGACCACCACCTTGTCGACATTGGTCGCGTTCGGCAATTCGAACATGGTGTCGATCAGCGACTGTTCAAGGATCGAGCGCAGGCCGCGCGCACCGGTCTTGCGGGCCAGCGCCTTGCGTGCGATCGCCTTGAGCGCCGCGGGACGGATTTCGAGGTCCACGCCTTCCATCTGCAGCAGCTTGGTGAACTGCTTCACCACCGCATTCTTGGGCTCGGTCAGGATCTGCACCAGCGCGTCTTCGCTCAGCTCGGCCAGCGAGGCGACCACGGGCATGCGGCCCACGAGTTCGGGGATCAGGCCGAACTTGATCAGGTCTTCGGGCTCGACTTCGCGGAACACCTCGGTGATGCTGCGCTGGGCCTTGCTCTTCACTGCGGCGCCGAAGCCGATACCCGAGGCCTCGGTGCGGTTTTCGATGACCTTCTCCAGGCCCGCAAAGGCGCCGCCGCAGATGAACAGGATGTTGGTCGTGTCGATCTGCAGGAAGTCCTGGTTCGGGTGCTTGCGCCCGCCTTGGGGCGGCACGCTGGCCATGGTGCCTTCGATGAGCTTCAGCAATGCCTGCTGCACGCCCTCGCCCGACACGTCGCGGGTGATCGAGGGGTTGTCGGACTTGCGCGAGATCTTGTCGATTTCGTCGATGTAGACGATGCCGCGCTGGGCGCGCTCGACTTCGTAGTTGCAGCTTTGCAGCAGCTTCTGGATGATGTTCTCGACGTCTTCGCCGACGTAGCCGGCTTCGGTCAGCGTGGTGGCGTCGGCCATCACGAAGGGCACGTCGAGCATGCGCGCGAGCGTTTGCGCCAGGAGCGTCTTGCCCGAACCCGTGGGGCCGATCAAGAGGATGTTGCTCTTGCTGAGCTCGACCTCGTCGCCCTTGGTGTTCTTTTCCTTGTGGCGCAGGCGCTTGTAGTGGTTGTAGACCGCCACCGACAGCATGCGCTTGGCCGGCTCCTGGCCGATCACGTAGTTGTCGAGGTTGGTCTTGATCTCCAGCGGCGTGGGCAGGTCGCTGCGCGCGTCGCGCGCTTCCTCACCGGCCGGCAGCTCGTCACGGATGATCTCGTTGCACAGGTCGATGCATTCGTCGCAGATGAAGACCGAAGGGCCCGCGATCAGCTTCTTGACCTCATGCTGGCTCTTGCCGCAGAACGAGCAATAAAGCGTTTTTTCGCTGGAGGTGCCTTTTTTTTCGGCCATGGACTTTTGCCTCGTGACAGGGTATGGACAATGATAACTAAACAAAAACGGCGTTTCCCGTGTGGGAAACGCCGTTTTTGCCTTTTGGGCGCCCGAGGCGCCGGGCGGCATTAACCGCGCTGGGAGACGACCTGGTCGACCAGGCCGTAATCCTTGGCCTCGTCGGCAGTCAGGAAATAGTCGCGCTCGGTGTCCGACTTGACCTTTTCCAGCGGCTGGCCAGTGCGTTCGGCCAGGATGCGGTTCATCTGGTCCTTGGTGCGCAGGATGTCGCGCGCATGGATCTCGATGTCGGTGGCCTGGCCGCGTGCGCCGCCCAGCACCTGGTGGATCATGATCTTCGAGTTGGGCAGCGAGAAACGCTTGCCCTTCTCGCCGGCCGCCAGCAGGAAGGCGCCCATGCTGGCCGCGAAGCCCAGGCACATGGTCGACACCGACGGCTTGATGAACTGCATCGTGTCGTAGATCGCCATGCCGGCGCTCACGCTGCCGCCCGGGGAGTTGATGTAGAACGAAATGTCCTTGTCCGGGTTCTCGCTCTCGAGGAACAGCAGCTGGGCCACCACGAGGTTGGCGGTCTGGTCATTGACCTCGCCCACCAGGAAGATGATGCGTTCCTTGAGGAGACGCGAGTAGATGTCATACGACCGCTCGCCGCGGCCCGACTGCTCGACGACCATCGGGATCATGCCGAGGCCTTGAATTTCCTGTGCGCTCATGAATTTGCTCTCCGGAAAATGGATTCGTTCGCTCTGATTGAACTGTACGCCTGAGTGAAATGGGGCTCGTGCCGCAAAGCACAAGCCCCATCGGCGTTGCTGCATGCAGCGACGGAAACCAGCTTACTGCTGCGCCATCAGTTCGTCGAACGACACCGACTTTTCGTTGACCTTGGCCTTGCCCAGCACGAAGTCGGTCACGTTGTTCTCGATGACCACGGCTTCGACTTCCGCCAGGCGGTTGTTGTCGCTGAAGTACCAACGCACGACGTCTTGCGGCTTCTCGTAGCTGGCAGCCAACTCGTCGATGTGGGCCTTGATCTGCTCGGGCTTGGCCTGCAGGTTGTTGGCACGCACCAGCTCGGCCACCACCAGGCCCAGGCGCACGCGGCGCTCGGCTTGCGGGCGGAACACTTCCTCGGGGATCGGGGCCTTGTCGGCGTCCTTGATGCCGCGCTGCTTGAGCTCGGCGCGGGCGCCGTCGATCATGCGGGCGACTTCCGACTGCACGCTGGCGTTCGGCAGGTCGAGTTCGGCGTTGGCCACCAGGGCGTCCATCACGGCGTTCTTGTTGCGGGCCAGCAGGCGGAACTTCACTTCGCGCTCGAGGTTGCGCTTGATGTCGGCGCGCAGGCCTTCCACGGTGGCTTCGGCGATGCCGAGCGACTTGGCCAGCTGTTCGTTGACTTCGGGCAGGTGCGAAGCTTCGATCTTCTTCACGGTGACCATGAAGTCGGCTTGCTTGCCGGCCACGTCCTTGCCGTGGTAATCGGCCGGGAACGACAGCGGGAAGGTGCGGCTGTCGCCGGACTTCATGCCGCGCACGGCATCTTCGAATTCCTTGAGCATCTGGCCTTCGCCGACGACGAACTGGAAGTCTTCGGCCTTGCCGCCCTGGAAGGGCTCGCCGTCGATCTTGCCTTCGAAGTCGACCGTCACGCGGTCGTTGTCTTCGGCCACGGCGTCTTGGGCGCGCTGGGCGAAGGTGCGGCGCTGCTTGCGCAGGATGTCCAGGGTCTTGTCGATGGCTTCGTCGCCGACTTCGGCCGACAGCTTCTCGACTTCAGCGCCCGACAGGTCGTTGATCTTGACTTCGGGGAACACTTCGAAGACCGCGTCGAAGGCGAGCTGGCCTTCGGGCGACTCTTCCTTCTCGGTGATGCGGGGCTGGCCGGCGACACGCAGCTTGGCTTCGTTGGCAGCTTGCGAGAAAGCCTCGCCGACCTTGTCGTTCATGACTTCGTAGTGCACCGAGTAGCCATAGCGCTGGGCCACGACGTTCATCGGCACCTTGCCGGGACGGAAGCCGTCCATCTTGACGGTGCGCGCGAGCTTCTTGAGGCGCGAATCGACTTCGTTCTGGATGGTGCCGACCGGCAGGGTCAGCGTGATCTTGCGTTCGAGCTTCTCGAGAGTTTCAACGTTCACGGTCATGGTGTCTTCCTTGTGAGGGGTGTGGCTGGTGCGCGGGGCCGGACTCGAACCGGCACGTTCTTGCGAACGTCAGGACCTAAACCTGGTGCGTCTACCAATTTCGCCACCCGCGCGATGCCAAATTTCAGGTGAATGCAAAGGCGGACGGCCTCGGCGCTGCGGAAAAACCGCTGGCCCAAGACCGTCCGCCTGAAATCGGTCAACCGCGCATTTTAAACGCAAGAATGGGGGCCTTCCGGCTTCCCCCTTTGGGGGATTTCACCCACTCTCGCGCAAGGGATACGGGCCGCGCGAAAACGGCCCCTGAAAAGCGCCTTTTCAGGCGGCAGCGGTTTGCGGCTCCCGCTTGATGCGGAAGGCCGCGGCATACATGGCCGGCAGCGCCAGCAGCGTCAGCACGGTGGCCACGATCAGCCCGCCCATGATGGCCACGGCCATCGGGCCCCAGAACACGCTGCGCGACAGCGGGATCATCGCCAGCACCGCCGCCGCGGCGGTCAGCACGATGGGGCGCAGGCGCCGCACGGCCGACTCGACGATCGCGTCCCAGGCCGGCACGCCGGCGGCGCGGTCGAGCTCGATCTGGTCGATCAGGATCACGGCGTTGCGCTGGATCATGCCCATCAGCGCGATCACGCCGAGCAGCGCCACGAAGCCGAAGGGCCGGTTCAGCAGCAGCAGCGCGGCGGCCACGCCAGCGATGCCCATCGGGCCGGTGATGAACACCAGCAGCGAGCGGCTGAAGCTGTGCAGCTGCAGCATCAGCAGCGTGAACACCAGGAACAGCATGATCGGCACGCCCGCCACGATCGAGGCCGAGCCCTTGCTGCTTTCTTCCACGGCACCCGCCACCTCGATGCGGTAGCCGCCCTGCCCGGCCGCATGCCAGCCGGCCTCGAGCTGACGCAGTTTCGGCAGCAGCTGCTCGGTCACGGTGGCACCCTGCAGGCCTTCCACCACGTCGCCCTGGACGGTGATGGCGTAGTCGCGGTTCTCGCGCCACATCACGCCGGGCTCCCAGGTGAACACCGGACGGGCGATCTGCGTGAGCGGGATCGAACGGCCCGTGGTCGTCGGGATGTAGGCGTTGCCGATGTCCGAAATCGCCTCGCGCTCGTCGGCGGACTGACGCAGCACGATGTCGATCAGCAGGTCGTTCTCGCGGTACTGGCCGACCGTGGTGCCGCTGAACATGGTGCGCGAAGCCTGGGCGATGGCCTGGCTGGTCACACCGAGCGCACGCGCCTTGGCCTGGTCGATTTCGAGGCGGATCACCTTGACCGACTCGTTCCAGTTGTCGTTCACGCCGCGCATGTTGGGGCTTTCGCGCAGCACGGCCTTCACCTCGTCGGCGCGGGCGCGCAGCTGGGCGGGCTCGGTGCCGATCACGCGGAACTGCACCGGGTACGGCACCGGCGGGCCGTTGGGCAGCAGCTTCACGCGGCCACGCACCTCGGGGAACTCCTCGGCCAGCAAGGCGGGCAGGCGCAGACGCAGCGTTTCGCGCACCTTCAGGTCCTTGGCCAGCACGATGAGCTGCGACACGTTGGTCTGCGGAAAGACCTGGTCCAGCGGCAGGTAGAAGCGCGGCACGCCGGAACCGATCCAGGTGCTGACGGTCTTCACGCCCTCTTCCTTCATCACGCGCTGTTCGACGCGCTTGGCCACTTCTTCGTTGGCGGCGAACGAGGTGCCTTCGGGGAACCAGATGTCCACCATGATCTCGGGCCGGCTCGAATCGGGGAAGAACTGCTGCTGCACCTTGCCCATGCCGACGATGCCCAGCGCGAAGATCAGCACGGTGGCGCCGATGGTCAGCCAGCGGTGCTGCACGCACCAGTTCACGGCGCGGCGGAAGCTGTTGTAGAACGGCGTGTCGAACAGCTCGTGCGGCGGCGCATCGGGGTCGTGCGGCTTCACCTTGAGCAGCAGCGTGCCCAGGTACGGCACGAAGTACACCGACACGATCCACGACAGCACCAGCGCAATCACCGTCACCGCGAAGATCGCGAAGGTGTACTCGCCCGTCACCGACTTGGCGATGCCGATCGGCAGGAAGCCCGCCGCCGTGATGAGCGTGCCCGTGAGCATCGGCTTGGCCGTGACGTCGTAGGCGAAGGTGGCGGCGCGGACCTTGTCGTAGCCCTCCTCCATCTTCCGCACCATCATCTCCACGGCAATGATCGCGTCGTCCACCAGCAGGCCGAGCGCGATGATGAGCGACCCCAGCGATATCTTGTGCAGCCCGATACCGAAGTAGTTCATGGCCAGGAAGGTCACGGCCAGCACCAGCGGAATGGTGATGGCCACCACCAGGCCCGGGCGCATGTCGATGTACCAGCCGAAGCGCCCGCCCTTGTGCAGGCCGAGCGCGATGATGCTCACGGCCAGCACGATGGCCACGGCCTCGATGAGCACGCCGACGAATTCGTTGACCGAGCTGGCCACCGACACCGGCTGGTCCTGCACCTGCGCCAGCTTCACGCCGGCCGGCAGGCGCTGGTCGATGGTGGCGGTGGTGGCCTTGAGGGCCTTGCCCAGCGCGATGATGTCGCCGCCCTTGGCCATCGACACCCCCAGCGCGATCACTTCCTTGCCCTGGTGGTGCACCTTGACGGCCGGCGGATCGACGTAGCCGCGGCGGATCTCGGCGATGTCGCCGAGCTTGATCTGGTTGCCCGAGCTGCCGCGGATCGGCATCTCGCGCAGTTGCTCGACGCTGGTGAACTGGCCGCCCACGCGCACCTGCACCACGTCCAGCGGCGACTGGA
This sequence comes from Variovorax sp. GW460-12-1-14-LB1, assembly GCF_059423605.1. Lineage (NCBI taxonomy): Bacteria > Pseudomonadati > Pseudomonadota > Betaproteobacteria > Burkholderiales > Comamonadaceae > Variovorax > Variovorax sp. GW460-12-1-14-LB1. The sequence goes on along the minus strand of NZ_JBWKYF010000008.1, from coordinate 89,944 downwards.
TCGTGCCGGCGCTTTCGACCGCGTTCTGCGAGCCGAGCTGCGCCAGCACGGCGTTGAAGTCGAGCCCCAGCTGGGCCAGGCGCTTCTGCGAGATCTCGATGAAAACCTTCTCGTCCTGCACGCCGAACTGGTCGACCTTGGCCACGTCCTTCACGCGCAGCAGCTGCTGGCGCACGTCGTCGGCCAGCGTCTTGAGCTCGGCGTAGCTGAAGCCTTCGCTTTCCAGCGCGTAGATCACGCCGTAGACGTCGCCGAAATCGTCATTGAAGAACGGCCCCTGCACACCCGCGGGCAAGGTGCCGCGCATGTCGCCGATCTTCTTGCGCACCGTGTACCAGACGTTGGCCACCTCGGCGGCCTTCGACGAGTCCTTGATCTGGAAAATGATCTGCGACTCGCCCGGCTTCGAATAGCTGCGGATCTTGTCGGCGTACGGCGCTTCCTGCAGCGTGCGCTCCAGCTTGTCGGTGACCTGCTCGGCCACCTGCTGCGCGGTGGCGCCGGGCCAGTAGGTGCGCACCACCATGGCACGGAAGGTGAACGGCGGGTCTTCGTCCTGGCCGAGCTGGAAGTACGCGAAGGCGCCCAGCACCATCAGCACCACCATCAGGTAGCGCGTGAGGGGCGCGTGGTCCAACGCCCATTTGGAAAGATTGAAGCCGGGCGACTTGTACTCAGACTCAGGCGCCGGGGTTGTCGCGGGGGTCGCTGGGCCTTCCGTCATTTGGCGGCACCCGTTGCGATCTCCTTCTTCGTCGCGGCCACGGCCTCGACCGCCTGCTGCTTCGCCTGCGCCTGTTGCTGGCCATTGGCGGCGGCCGCCATGGCCTCCTTCGACTGGTAGATGGTGACCTTCTGCCCCGGCGACAGCACGTGCACGCCCGCGGCCACGACCATCATCCCGGTCGCCAGGCCCGAACCGATCACGGCTTCATTGCCGTCGGCCGTGACCACCTGCACCGGCTGCGAGCGCACGGTCATGCTGTCCTTGTCGAGCACCCAGACCGCCGAGCCCTTGCCTTCCTGGCGCAGTGCGCTGGTCGGCAGCTTGATCACCGCGACGTCGGTGCGGGCCAGGGCCTGCGGCCTGGCGTAGACCGTGGCGCCGAGCGCCGGCGAAGTCGCGGCGTCGATCGACACCTTGACCGAATAGGTGCGCGTGACCGCGTCGGCACTGGCCGCCACCTCGCGCACCTGGCCCTGCAGCACCTCGCCGCCGGACCAGCCGCGCACCGCGACCGGCGAGCCGGGCTTGATCAGCGCGGCGCGGTCTTCAGGCACCGCGAACACCACGTCGCGCGCGCCGTCCTGGGCGATGCGCACGACCGGCGTGCCGGCCTGCACCACCTGGCCCGGTTCGGCCTCGATGGCCGTGATGACGCCCGCCACGTCGGCCACCAGCGTCGTGTAGCTGGCCTGGTTGCCTTGCGAGGCCAGTTGCGCCTGCGCCTGTTCGAGCTGGGCCTGGGCGGCCTTCCAGGTGGTTTCGCGGCGTTCCAGTTCGGCGCCGCTGATGAAGTTCTGCGATCGCAGTTCGGTGTAGCGCTTCAGGTCGGCGGCCGCGAGGTCGCGGTTGGTCAGCGCGGCGGCCTGCTGGGCACGGGCGGCCTCGGCGGCCAGCCGGTAGTCCTGCGGATCGAGCTGCGCCAGCACCTGGCCGGCCTGCACGTGCTGGCCGAGCTCGGCTTGGCGGCGGATGATCTTGCCCGCCACCCGGAAGCCCAGGCGCGATTCGACCCGGGCCCGCACCTCGGCCGAGAACTCGGGCTGGGCGTCGTAGTCGCTGGTGCCGACGGTCACGAACTTGACCGCCCTCACGGGCTCCTGGGCGGGCGGTTTCGGCGAACAGCCGGCCAGAAAGATGGCGGGAAGCAGCAGCCAGGCGGCGCTGCGGGCACGGAGTGAGGCGGCGGAGGCGGTCATGAGACACCCAAGAAGAGAGGAACCGGGCCATTAATGACCCACCGGTTAGTAATCTAGGGTAAACGTTAAACAGTGTCAATGACCCGCCGGTCAGTTGACCCTGTTTGCGCTAAGTTCTCTGCCCCATCTCTACCAGCCGGTTATCAGGAAGCTCGAAGTAATCGGATGCCCGGCCCGCGTTTCGCTGCAGCCAGCCGAACAGCACCCGTCGCACCGGGTTCATGCCCGGCAGGTTCTCCTCGCCCACCGAGGCGCGGGAGACGAAGTACGAGGTCTTCATCGAGTCGATGGCCAGGGTCTTCTGGTAGGCCAGGATGCGGATGAACTCGGGCACGTCGGCCCGCTCCATGAAGCCGTGGCGCGCCGTGACCACCCAGATGCCGTCCATCAGCTGCTCGGCCTCGATGCGCAGGCGCGCGTCCACGCGCGGCGTGTCGCACGAGAGCACGCGCAGCACGATCACCTGCTCGTGCAGCACCTGGTTGTGCTTGAGGTTGTGCAGCAGCGCGTGGGGCACCGCCGTGGCGTCGGGATTCAGGAACACGGCCGTGCCGCTCACCCGGTGCGGCATGTTCAGCGCCAGCGAATCGACGAAGGGGCGCAGCGGCAGGCTGTCGGCCGCCGCCGCCTCCAGGCCCAGGCGCCGGCCCTTGGCCCAGGTGGTGAACAGCACCATCACCCCGGCCGCCACCGCCAGCGTGAGCCAGCCGCCCTCGGCCACCTTCAGGCTGTTGGACACCACGAAGGTCAGGTCGACCGCCGCGAAGGCCGCCACGCCGACCGCCACCGCCACCTTGTTCCAGCGCCACAGGCCCCAGGCCACGATGCCGGCCAGCAATGTGGTCGTCACCATCGTGATCGACACCGCGATGCCGTACGCCGCCGACAGCGCGCCCGAACTGCGGAAGCCCAGCACCAGCAGCAGCACGCCGACCATCAGCAACCAGTTGACGGCTGGCACGTAGATCTGCCCGATGGCCGTGCCCGAGGTCTGCACCACGCGCATGCGCGGCAGGTAGCCCATGCGCATCGCCTGCGCGGTGAGCGAGAAGGCGCCCGAGATCACCGCCTGCGACGCGATCACCGTGGCCATGGCCGCGAGCACCACCATCGGCAGCACGCCCCACGAGGGAAAGAGCCGGAAGAACGGGTTGTCGATGGACGCCGGGTTCGCCAGCACCAGCGCGCCCTGTCCGAAGTAGTTGAGCACCAGCCCCGGCAGCGCGATGAAGAGCCACGCGAGACGGATCGGCCTGGCGCCGAAGTGCCCCATGTCGGCATACAGCGCCTCGCCTCCCGTGAACGCCAGGAACACCGCGCCCAGCACGGCCAGCGACTGCGCCCGGTGCTCGACCAGAAAGCCCACCGCCCGGCGCGGGTCGAGCGCCGCCAGCACCTGCGGCTGCTGCAGCACCTGCCACAGCCCCGCCACGCCCAGCACCAGGAACCACAGCAGCATCACCGGCCCGAAGATCTTGCCGACCACGCCGGTGCCCTTCTTCTGCACCATGAACAGCCCGACGAGGATCGCCAGCGTGATCGGGATCACCACCCGTTGCAGCACCGGCGCCTGCACCTCCAGGCCCTCGACCGCCGACAGCACCGAGATGGCCGGCGTGATGAGGCTGTCGCCGTAGAACATGGCCGCACCCACCAGGCCCAGGACCCCGATCCCGCGCCACACCCAGGGCCGGGTCTTCGGGCCGGAAACGGCGTTGCGCGCCAGCGCCTGCAGCGCCAGGATGCCGCCTTCGCCGTCGTGGTCGGCGCGCAGCACGAACACCACGTACTTGAGCGTCACCACGAACATCAGGCCCCAGAAGATCAGCGAGAGCAGGCCCAGCACCGCGTCGGGCGAGAACGGCACGCCGTGCTCGGGGTTCATCGTCTCCTTGAAGGCGTACAGCGGCGAAGTGCCGATGTCGCCGAAGACGACGCCCAGCGCCGCGATCATCAGCCCCGGCCCGGCCGGATGTGCGGTGTCGCCCGAAGCGGGAAGCGCAGTCCCGGAAGCCGCGGCAGTTGCTTTCATCGTCATGGGCGAAAGAGAGATGGAAAGTGGCGACGCCGCCAGCATAGTGCCCGGACATGACGTCGCCGACAATCGTGGCGTGTCCGCCACTCCTCCTGCCAATCCTGGTCATGCCGCCGCGCCGGCCCATTACGAAAACTTCCCCGTGGCCTCGTGGCTGTGCCCGCCGCACCTGCGCCCGCCGATCGCCGCGATCTACCACTTTGCCCGCACCGCCGACGACATCGCCGACGAAGGCGACGCCTCGCCCGATGCGCGCCTGGCCGAGCTGCGCGCCTACCGCGAGGAACTGGCCGCCGCCGCGCGCGGCGAAGCGCTGCCCGACTCGCGCTGGCCCCACGTGTTCGGTCCGCTGGCCTGGGCCATCACCGAGTACCGCCTGCCCGAAGACCTGCTCGCCGACCTGCTCAGCGCCTTCATGCAGGACATCGAGAAGACCCGCGACCGCGGCACCTACGCCGACCGCGCCGAGCTGCTCGACTACTGCCGCCGCTCCGCCAACCCGGTCGGCCGGCTGCTGCTGCACCTGTACGGCGTGACCGATGCGCAGGCGCTGGCCCAGAGCGACGCCATCTGCAGCGCACTGCAGCTCATCAACTTCTGGCAGGACCCGAGCGTCGACCTGCCGCGCGGGCGCTTCTATTTTCCGCGCACCGACTGCGCGCGGCGCGGCCTCACCTCGGAGCATTTCAAGGTCTTCGCGCCCCTGTCTTCCGCGCCGCCGCCGCAGGAAGCTATCAATCTGATAGCAGTGGTGGCCTTCTGGGCGCGCGAGCTCATGACCGAGGGCGCCCCGCTCGTGCACCGCCTGCCGGGCCGCGTGGGCTGGGAGCTGCGCCTGGTCGTGCAGGGCGGCCTGCGCATCCTCGACAAGATCGAGGACCTGGGCTTCGACACCTTCACGCAGCGCCCCACCGTCGGCAAGGCCGACGCGCCCGTGCTGCTCTGGAAGGCATGGCGGATGCGGAGACAATCACGGCCCATGAAAGCAGCGCCTCCCCGATGAATCCCGAGCAATACGTGCAAGACAAGGCCGCCGCTTCGGGCAGCAGTTTCTATTACGCCTTCCTGTTCCTGCCCAAGCCGCGGCGCGCCGCGATCACGGCTTTTTATGCCTTCTGCCGCGAGGTCGACGACGTGGTCGACGAGGTCTCCGACCCCGGCGTGGCTGCCACCAAGCTCGCCTGGTGGCGCACCGAGGTCGCCCAGGCTTTTGCCGGCACGCCGCGCCATCCGGTCATGCAGGCGCTCATGCCGCATGCCGCCACCTACGGCATCGAGGCGCGCCAGCTCAACGAGGTGATCGACGGTTGCCAGATGGACCTGGACCAGACCCGCTACCTCGACTTCCCCGGCCTCGCGCGCTACTGCCATCTGGTGGCCGGCGTGGTCGGCGAGGTGGCGGCGCGCATCTTCGGCCAGACCGATCCGCAGACCACCGCCTACGCCCACAAGCTCGGCCTGGCGCTGCAGCTGACCAACATCCTGCGCGACGTCGGCGAAGACGCGCTGCGCGGTCGCATCTACCTGCCCGTCAACGAGCTGCAGCAGTTCGACGTGAAGGCGCACGAGATCCTGAACCGCGTGCACTCCGACCGTTTTGTCGCGCTCATGAAGTTCCAGGCCCAGCGCGCCCACGCCGCCTACGACGAGGCGCTGGCCCTGCTGCCGCTGGCCGACCGCCGCACGCAGAAGCCCGGCCTGATGATGGCCAGCATCTACCGCACGCTGCTGCGCGAGATCGAGCGCGACGACTTCCAGGTGTTGAACCAGCGCATCAGCCTGACGCCCGTGCGCAAGCTGTGGCTCGCCTGGAAAGTCCAGGCGCTGGGCCGGATATGACGCCCCACCCTTCGTGCCCATGAGGCTCGCCGTCATCGGCGCCGGCTGGGCCGGCCTGGCCTGCGCCGTCGAGGCCACGCGGCTCGGGCACGCCGTCACCCTGTTCGAAGCCGCGCCGATGGCCGGCGGGCGGGCGCGGCGGGTCGATCACATGCACGGCATGGCGCTGGACAACGGCCAGCACATCCTGATCGGCGCCTACACCGCCACGCTGGCGCTCATGCGCGACGTGGGGGTGGATGTGGAAACCGCCCTGCAGCGCCTGCCGCTGTCGCTGCGCTTTGCCGACGGCGGCGGGCTGCAGCTGCCCGCGGGCCGGCCGCCGCCGCTCGACCTGCTCATCGGCATCTTCACCGCGCGCGGCTGGACCTGGCGCGACAAGGCCGCGCTGCTGGCCACCGCCGTGCGCTGGCGCCTCGCGGGCTTTCGCTGCGCGCCCGGCACCAGCGTCGCCACGCTGTGCGCCGGCCTCACGCCGCGCGTGATGCACGAACTCATCGAGCCGCTGTGCGTCTCGGCGCTCAACACGCCCGTGCCGCAATCGAGCGGCCAGGTGTTCCTGCGCGTGCTGCACGACGCGCTGTTCAGCGGGCGCGGCGGTGCCGACCTGCTGCTGCCGCGCGTGGACCTCGGCGCCCTGCTGCCCGATGCCGCGCTCGCGTGGCTCGCCCGGCACGGCGCCATCGCGCACATCGGCCACCGCGTGCGCGCCATCGCGCCCGAGGGCGACCGGTGGCGCGTCGATGACGAGCTCTTCGACCAGGCCGTGCTGGCCTGCGCGCCCTGGGACGCCGCGCGCCTTGTGCGTGCCACCGGCCTGCCGGCCGCTTCGCGCTGGTGCAACGTCACCGAATCGCTGCGCTTCGAGGCGATCGCCACGGTCTACGTGCGCGGCGCCGCACCGCTGGCCGAGCCGATGCTCGCGCTGCGCAGCCAGCCGGGCAGCGCGCCGGCCCAGTTCGTGTTCGACCGCGGCCAACTCGGTGGACCAGAAGGCGTGCTCGCCTTCGTCGTGAGCGCCAACGAAACGCCCCGCGAGACGCTCGAGAAACAGGTGCTCGCGCAAGCCGGCGCGCAGCTCGGACAACCGGGGCTCACGCCGATCCAGACCGTGGTCGAAAAACGCGCCACCTTCGCCTGCACGCCCGGCCTGGCGCGCCCGCCGGCCGCCATCGCGCCGGGGCTGCAGGCCTGCGGCGACTACACCGAAGGCCCTTATCCCGCCACGCTCGAAGGCGCGGTCCTCAACGGACTGGCCGTCGCGCGCGCACTTGCCACGCCGTGACCATGACCACGACCCTGCGTTACCTCGATTTCGACTACAGCGAAGACACCGAAGACCACGGCACCTTCGACGCCATGGCCTCGACCCCGCCCGAGCGCACGCCCGAGGTGGAAGCCGAGATCGCGCAGGTGCTGGCCTGGGCCGAGGCCACCTTCCCCGGTGGGCGCGGCGCGCTCGACGACGGTGCGGTGTGGGACTGCGACGTGCAGCGCACGCGGGAAGACAACCCGCGCCTGGACACCCTCACGCTCTCGCTCAGCGGCACCGCCGACTTCTGCGCGGCGCTGCGCGAGCGCTTCGGGCTCGACTGAAGAAAGTCGGAGGCCTTCTCAGGCCGTCTTGTTGCGCAGCCGCAGCAGGCTCAACCCCAGCAGCACGAAGGCGCCGCCCGACACGCGGTTGAACAGCTGCGCGCGCTTGGGGTTCGCGAACTGCTTCTTCAGCAGGCGCGCCAGCAGCACGTACGAGCCATGCGCCAGCACCGAGCCGGCCGCGAAGGTCGTGGTGAGCACGGCGAACTGCGTGAGGATCGGCGCGTCGTGCGTGAGGAACTGCGGGAACAGCGCCGAGAAGAACAGGATGCCCTTCGGGTTGGTCAGCGCCACCGTCACGCCATGCCCGAACAGCCGGCGCGCGGAACGCGAAGGCGCCGGCGCGGCCGAAGGCTGCAGCTCGGCGAACACGCTCGTGCGGCTGCGCCACTGCCGGATGCCCAGGTACACGAGGTAGCCCGCGCCCGCCACCTTCAGCACCATGAAGGCCGTGGCCGAGGTGTTGAGCACCACGCCCAGCCCGCCCATCGCGGCGGCCGAGACCAGGAAGAGTCCGCAGGCGTTGCCCAGCGAACTGATCATGGCGCGGCGCGGGCCGACGGAGATGGCGTTGGAGACCGCGAGCAGCACGGCCGGGCCGGGCGTGAAGGCGACGACCAGGGTCACGCCGCAAAAGAGGAGCCAGGTGGAGAGATGCATGGAAGGGAATTCGCGCGAAAGCAATGAAAGGGGGCCGTCGCAAAACTATAGTCCGGGCAGCCGCGCGCCGCTCGGGCCGCGCCGATAGTCCCCTGACATTCCTCACCCATGATCACCTGCTACCTGCGCTACATCGTCGATCCCTTCAAGCTCAAGGAATTCGAGCACTACGGCAAGCTCTGGATTCCGCTGGTCGAGAAGTTCGGCGGCCAGCACCACGGCTACTTCCTGCCGTCCGAAGGCGCCAACAACGTGGCGCTGGCGATGTTCAGCTTCCCGAGCCTGGCCGCGTACGAAACCTACCGGGCCGACTCGATGCAGGACGCCGACTGCCAGGCCGCCTTCCGCTACGCCGAAGAGACGCGCTGCATCGTCAGCTACGAACGCAGCTTCTTCCGCCCGGTGTTCCGCTGACCTTCAGGCGCCCAGCGCGATGCACAGCGCGTGCAGGTTGGGCACGATCAGCTGCGGACGCGCGCCGTGCTCCCACGGCCGCTCGTCGCGCACCAGCCAGGCGGCCTGCATGCCGGCGTTGAGCGCGCCCACCACGTCGAGCGCGGCGTCGTCGCCCACGTGCAGCACGTCTTTGGGCAGCAGCCCGACCGAGGCCGCCGCAGCGCGGAAGATCGGCGCGTGCGGCTTGCCGCTGCCGAAGGCGCGCGCATTGAAAGCGGTGCGGAACCACCGGCCGACGCCGGTCTTGTGGAGGTCGGCGTTGCCGTTCGACACCGCCACCAGCGGGTAGCGCTCGCTGAGCCACTTGAGCGCTGGCAGCGCGTCGTCGTACAGGGTGACGCGCTGGCGCTCTTCGAAGAAGGCGTCGAAGGCCGGGTCGGCCAGCGCCGGGTCTTCGCCCGCGCGCACGAGCGCCGTGCGGATCGACTCGCGGCGCAGCGCGCTCAGGTCGTGTGCGAGGTCGGAGCGCTCCTTGGCGGTGGCTTCGCGCAGCTCGCGCAGCACGCCCGGCGTGAGCAGCAGCGAGGCCGTCTTGGGCGCCTCGCGCAGCAGCCATTCGTGCAGCACGCGCTCGGCACGCTCGATGGTCGGCCAGATCGGCCACAGGGTGTCGTCCAGGTCGAGCGTGATCGCCGAGATGCGCGAGATGTCGAGCGGCGTGGCGCCGCCGGGCGCCGGGGAAGCGGAAGTCATGCCCGAGAATATCGCATGCCTCTCGCCCCCCAAGACAGTCAGAACAGCAAGAACGACCGCACCGCCGTGCTCTGGTGCAACCTGGGTTCGCCCGATGCGCCCACCGCCGCCGCGGTGCGCCCCTACCTCGCCGACTTCCTGGGCGACCCGCGCGTGGTCGAGATTCCCAGGGCGCTGTGGGCGCTGATCCTGCACGGCATCATCCTGCGCACGCGGCCCGCGAAGTCGGCCGCGAAGTACGCCAGCATCTGGCTGCCCGAGGGCTCGCCGCTCAAGGTCTGGACGCAGAAGCAGGCCACCCTGCTGGCCGGCTGGCTCGGCGAACGCGGCCACCGCGTGACGGTGCGCGACGCGATGCGCTACGCCAACCCGTCGATCGCCTCGCGGCTCGATGCGCTGCAGGCCGAGGGCGCCACGCGCGTGCTGGTGCTGCAGGCCTACCCGCAGTACTCGGCCACCACCACGGCCAGCGTGATCGACGCCGTGAACGCCTGGAGCCGCCGCCAGCGCCACGTGCCCGAGTTCCGCTTCGTCAACCAGTACCACGACGACCCGGCCTACATCGAGGCGCTCGCGCAAGGCATCGAGAAGCACTGGAAGACCGAAGGCCGCGGCGAACTGCTGGTGATGAGCTTCCACGGCATTCCCGCGCGCAACATCGCGCTGGGCGATCCCTACGAGGCGCAGTGCCTCGAGACCGCCCGCCTGCTCGCGGCACGGCTGGGCCTGGCGTCCACGCAGTACCGCACGACCTTCCAGTCGCGCTTCGGCCGCGCCAAGTGGCTCGAGCCCTACACCGAGCCCACCCTGCGCGAACTCGGCGCGCGCGGCGTGAAGCACGTCGACGTGGTCTGCCCGGGCTTTCCGGCCGACTGCCTCGAGACGCTCGAAGAGATCGCCATGGAAGGCCGCGAAGCCTTCCTGCACGCGGGCGGCGAGCGCTTCGGCTACATCCCCTGCCTCAACGACAGCCCGGCGTGGATCACCGCGCTCACGGGCATCGCCGAACGCCACCTGGCGGGCTGGCCCACCCGACCCGACACTACCACGCCATGAAGAAAGACCTGCACGAAGCCAACCGCCAGTCGTGGAACGCCGCCACGGTGGCGCACAACAGCCACAAGGGCGACCAGGCCGCCTTCTTCCGCGCGGGCGGCTCGACGTTGTTCCCCGAGGAAAGCGCCCTGCTCGGCGACGTGGACGGCCTGTCGGTGCTGCACCTGCAGTGCAACGCGGGCCAGGACAGCCTCAGCATCGCGCGGCGCGGCGCCCGCGTGACCGGCGTCGACATCTCCGACGAGGCCATCGACTTCGCCACCCGCCTCTCGGCCGAGTCGGGCGTTGCGGCGCGCTTCGAGCGCGCGGACGTCTACGACTACTTCGAGGCTGCCGCCGCGCGCGGCGAGCGCCACGACCTCGTGTTCTGTTCGTACGGCACGCTGTGCTGGCTGTCCGACCTCGGCGCGTGGGCCCGCGGCGTGGCGCAGTTGCTGAAACCCGGCGGTCGCTTCGTGATCGTCGAGTTCCACCCGTTCGCGCTGGTGTTCGACCCGCAGTGGAAGTTCCACTACGACTACTTCAACGACGCGCCCGTGCCCGAGGAAGGCGTGGGCGACTACGTGGCCGAATCGGGCGACGGCCTCGTGCCCGACGACCGGCCGATGCCCGGCGTGCAGGCCTTTCGCAACCCGCATCCGAGCTTCGAGTTCACCTGGGGCGTGGGCCAGGTGACGACCGCGCTCGCACAGGCGGGCCTGGCCATCGAGCGCTTCGAGGAGTACCCGTACACCAACGGCTGGAAGCCCTTCGAAGGCATGCGCGAACTCGGCGGACGGCGCATGGCCCCGCCCGAAGGCATGCCGCGCATTCCGCTGATGTACGCGCTGGCGGCACGCCGCGCCTGAACGGACTCAGAAGCGGCCGAGGTAGTCCAGCTTGCCGATGGGCACGCCCTTGTGGCGCAGCACGTCGTAGGCGGTGGTCACGTGAAAGAAGAAGTTCGGCAGCGCGAACTGCAGCAGGTAGCGCTGCGCCGTGAAGTGCGCCTCGCCTTCGCGTGCCTTGATGGTCACGGGGCGTTCTTCGTGGCCGTCGATGAGCGCGCGGTCCACGCCGGCCAGGAAATCCTGCGTCTTCGCGATGCGCGCCAGCAGGTCGTCCCAGGTCTTTTCCTCGTCGGGAAAGCTCGGGGCCGTGATGCCCGCGATGCGCGCCGTGCCCAGCTTGGAAGCATCGCTCGCGCGCTGGATCTGGCCGGCCAGCGTGAGCATGTCGGGCGCCAGCCGCGCCTCGACCAGCGTCGCCGGGTCGATGCCCTGGGCCTTCGCATGCGCGAGGCCCTTGTCGAGCAGATGGGTGAGTTACCCGAGTCCGCGGGTGAAAACCGGCACGGACAGGTCGTACATCGAGAGGGCCATGGCGAGGTGATCTTGGAGTTGAAGTCGGCGCGATTGTGAGCGCGCCGTGCCTTCAACGACCGGCCGCGCGGATAAACCCCTCGATCGGGTCCAGTTGTTCCGGCACGTTGAGCGCGGGCGCATGGCCGCAGCCCGGCACCTCGATCACCTGCAGGCGTCCGGCCGCGCCCGGCCCGCGCCGGTGCATCTCCTCGATCACCTCGGGCAGCACCAGGTCGGACTCGGCGCCGCGCAGGCACAGCACCGGCGCCTCGATCACGTCGTAGTGCGGCCAGATCAGGTAGTCGTTGTCGTGCGCGCTGAACTGCTTGACCATCGCTGGGTCGTAATGCGGCGTGACGCGGCCGTCGGCCAGGCGGCGCGTGGAGCTTTCGGTCAGCCGGCGCCACTGCGCGTCGCTGAGCCAGCCGTAGGGCTTGTAGACCGTGCGGAAAAAAGCCTCCAGCTCGGCCACCGTGGCGAAGGCCGGCGGATCGCCGGCATAGGCGCGGATGCGCTCGATGGCGGCCTGCGCGAGCTGCGGCGCGTTGTCGTTGAGCGTGAGGCTGGCGATGCGCGCCTTCATGCGCGGCTCGAACAGGCCCGACGCGCAGACCGTGCCGATCGCGCCGCCCATCGAGGTGCCCACCCAGTGCACGCGGCCCAGCCGCAGCTCGTCGCACAACGCATTGGCCAGCCTTGCGTAGAACGCGAGCGTGTATTCCTCGTCGGGCGACGGGCTCCACTGGCTCAGGCCGCGCCCCAGGGTGTCGGGGCAGATCACGCGAAAGCCTCGCGCCGCGAAGTGCTGCGCCAGCTCGTCCATGTCGCGGCTGGTGCGCGCCAGGCCGTGCCAGGCGATGACGACGGGGGCGTTGGCGGGGCCCCAATCAAGCCAGTGGATTTCGCGGCCTGCGAGTTGTGCGTAGTGCGATGTCGGCGTCATGGTGCTGTTGTTCTTGCCGTCGCTCATTTCGCCGCCCTCGCCCTCAGCTTGCCGACGATGCCCGTGGGGAAGTAGTACACCGAGAGCACGAACAGCACGCCCAGCCACAGCAGCCAGCGGTCGGGCGACAGCAGCGCCGCGAGCCACGGCAGGCCGCTGGCGGCCTCGTTGCCCAGGCGCAGCAGGTCCTGCAGGTAGCTCTGCGCCACCACGAACAGCACCGCGCCGATGGCCGCGCCGTAGATCGTGCCCATGCCGCCGATCACCACGATCAGCAGCACGTCGATCATGATCTCGAAGCTCAGCGAGGTGTCGGGGCCGTTGTAGCGCAGCCAGATGGCGAGCATCGCGCCGGCCAGCGTGGCGAACAGCGCCGACAGCACGGCCGCCGTGGTGCGGTACACCACCACGCGGTAGCCGATGGCCTCGGCGCGGAACTCGTTCTCGCGGATGGCCTGCAGTACGCGCCCGAAGGGCGAGTTCACGATGCGCAGCATCGCCAGCACCAGCACCACCGCCGCCACGAACAGCAGGTAGTAGCACAGCAGACGCCCGTCGAGCGAGACGCCGAGGAAGGGCTCTTCGGCGAACTCGAAGCTCGGCGAGATCAGCTCGGGCAGCTTGAAGGTCAGGCCGTCCTCGCCGCCGGTGAAGTCCGACAGCTGCGAGGCGAGCGTCTGGAACGCCGAGGCCACGGCCAGCGTGATCATCGCGAAGAAGATCGCCCGCACCCGCAGCGAGAACAGACCGATGGCCAGCGAAAGCACCAGCGAGATCGCGAGCGACGCGCCCAGCCCCACCAGCACCGCGCCCCAGTTGGGCCCGAGCCGCGAGGCCGAGATGGCGATGCCGTAGGCACCGATGCCGAAGAACATCGTGTGCGCGAAGCTCACGATGCCGGTGTAGCCCAGCAGCAGGTCGAAGCTCGCGACCAGCACCACGAACACCAGGATCTTGGCCGCGACGCTGAGCGCCTTGACGCCCGGGAACAGGAACGGCGCAAAGGCCAGCGCCAGGAACAGGGCCAGCAGCAGCAGTGCCAGCAGGCGGCTGCGCGGCATGTCGTTGGAGAGAAGTCGTTTCAGGAACATGACGGCTTTCTCCTCAACGGTTCGCCACGGGGTACACGCCCTGCGGGCGCCACAGCAGCACGGCCACCATGAGGAAGATGCTCGCGAACTGCGTGAGCGTGGGCAGCAGGAAGCCGATGTAGTTCGTCATGAGTCCCACCAGCAGCGCGCCGAGCAGCGCCCCGCCGGTCGAGCCCAGCCCGCCGATGATGATCACGATGAAGATCAGCACGTTGACCTGCGCGCCCATCTGCGGCACCAGGTTCTGCTGGAACAGGCCCCACATCACGCCGCCCAGGCCGGCCAGCGCGCTGCCCACCACGAACACGCCCACGAACAGGCGCCCGATGCGGTAGCCCAGCGACTCGACCATCTCGCGGTCCTGCACGCCGGCGCGGATCAAGAGGCCGATCTTGGTGCGGCCCAGCGTCCAGGCCAGCACGCCGAACACCACCACGCCCACGGCCACCGCGAGCAGGCGGTACTTGCTGATGGCGGCGTCGCCGATCAGCAGCGAGCCGCGCAGCGCCTCGGGCAGCGGCAGCGGAATCTGCGCCGGGCCCCAGATCACCTTGATGAGCTCCTCGCCGATGATCATGCCGCCCATCGTGATGAGGATCTGCTTCAGGTGCTGGCCGTACACCGGCCGCACGATGAAGCGCTCGAAGGCCAGGCCGATGGCGCCGGCCACCGCCATCGCGGCAAGCATGGCCGGGAACACCGCCACGAGGTTGCGCCACAGCTCGCCCGAGCCGGTCCAGTCGCCCATGAGGCCGAGCACGCTGCTGGCCACGAAGGCGCCCAGCGCAATGAACACGCCGTGGCCGAAGTTCAGCACGTCCATCAGGCCGAACACCAGCGTGAGGCCCGAGGCGATGATGAAGATGATCATGCCCATCGCCAGCCCCGCCACCGTGAGCGTGAGCCAGGTCGAGACCGAGCCCGTGAGCGGCAGCGCCACGAGCGCGAGGATGGGGGCAAGAAGCAGAGGCTTCCAGTCGAAGTCGAGTTTCATAGGGCGAGTCCGAGCAGCGATTGCTGCAGTTGCGCATCGGCAGAGAACGCGGCCATCGAGCCGCTGTGCACCACGCGGCCGTTGTCCATCACCGCGACGGTGTCGCCCAGGCGCTGGGCGAAGTGGATGTTCTGTTCGACCAAGAGGATCGTCACGCCGCTTCGTTTGAGCTCGCCGAAGGCCTCGATCATGTTGTTGATCATCACGGGCGCCAGGCCCTTGCTGGGCTCGTCGATGATGAGCAGCTGGCGCGGCTCGACGATGGCGCGCGACACGGCCAGCATCTGCTTCTGTCCGCCCGACAGCTTGCCGGCCGGGTGGTTCCAGAATTTCTCGACCGCGGGGAAGAGCTTGAAGATCCACTTCAGCCGCGTGTCGTCGATGGCGTCGGCGTTCTTGGCGCCGCGCGCGGCCAGCACCATGTTCTCCTTCACCGTGAGGTCGGAGAAGATGCCCATGTTCTCGGGCACGTAGGCCACGCCGAGCTCGGCGATCTGCGGCGTGTGCAGGGCCGTGATGTCCTTGCCGGCGAACTGCACCCTGCCCTGCGACGCATGCCACAGGCCCATGATGGTGCGCAGCGTGGTGGTCTTGCCCGCGCCGTTGCGGCCCAGCAGCATGGTGAGTTGGCCCTTGGGCACGGCCAGATCGACGCCGTGCAGGATGTGGTACGCCCCGATGTGCGTCTGCACGCCTTCGAGGGTCAGCAAATTTTCGGTGCTCATGCGGCCTCCTTCGCGATGCCCAGGTAGGCCTCCTGCACGACCGGCGAGGCGATCACCTCGGCCGGTTCGCCGTCTGCCACGAGCGTGCCGTTGTGCAGCACGATGATGCGGTCCGCGAGTTCGCGCACCACGTCCATCTTGTGTTCGACCAGCAGGATGGTCTTGGTCTTGTCCTGCTTGAGCTTGCGGATCAGGTCGAGGATGACGGGCGCCTCGGCCGCATGCATGCCGGCCGTGGGCTCGTCGAACATGAAGACCTTGGGTTCGAGCGCCATCAGCAGCGCCACCTCGAGCTTGCGCTGGTCGCCGTGCGGCAGGCTGGCCACCGTGGCGTGGGCGCGCGGCTCGAGCGCCACGTCGGCCAGGATCTGCTCGGCGCGCTCGGTCAGCGCCTTGTGGTCGCTCCAGATGCTCCACAGGTTGAGCCCGTGGCGGTGGGCGCCGGCGCGCGTGGCCTGCACGGCGAGCCGCACGTTCTCCAGCACCGTGAGGTTCGGGAACAGGTTGGTGAGCTGGAACGCGCGCCCCAGCCCGGCGTGCGTGCGTGCCGACGGCGACAGGTGCGACAACGGTTGCCCGTCGAGCGACACCGTGCCGGCCGTGGCCTTGAGCTGCCCGGAGATCAGGTTGAAGTAAGTGGTCTTGCCCGCGCCGTTGGGGCCGACGATGGCCGTCAGCGTGCCTGGCGCGAATGCGCAGCTCACGCTGTTGACGGCCACGTGCCCTCCGAAGCGGATGGTCAGATCCCGGGTCTCAAGCATTGTGGAAAGGTCCTTGCGAATCGAAAAATCAGTGCAGGGTGAACGGCCTCAACAGGTGCCGATCACGTAGTAGTTGGTGCCCGTCTGCTTCAGCGTGGTCATGGCGTAGATGTTCCACAGGCCCATCGACTGGCCCGAGCCGTTGGCATAGGTCAGGCCCCACAGCGCATAGGCGCGCCCGGCCATGGTGTGCGTGTAGTTGCTCGCGGTGTAGCACGTGCCCCCGCCGCCCGGGCCCGCCGTGGTCGCGCCCGTGGCGGCCGCCGACATCGCGCCTTCGACGTTGCTCGCGTTCAGCGCGGCCACGGTCCAGCTGTAGGTACTCGACGCGGCCAGGCCGGTGTCGGTGTAGCTGGTGCCGGCCACCGGCGAGGCGTTGACCTTGCTGCCGCCGCGGTACACGTTGTAGCCCGATGCGCCCGACACGCCGGCCCAGCCGATCACCATGCTGCTGCTGGTCGCGCCCGAGGTGCCCACGCCGGTGGGCGCCGGCAGCCCGCCGCCGCCGGCCGAACCGGTGACGCGGTCGATCATGGCCTTCATGGCGGCCATCTGCGGGCCCGACTTCTTGGCGTAGTTGGCGCTGTCGTAGCCCCACCAGTCCCAGCAGCTGTTGGTGGCCGCGGTGCTGGTCTGCGGGTAGATCAGGATGATGTTGTTGGTGTCGGCCCAGCGGTTGTAGCCCGTCTTCTTGACGTACTGGTCGCTCACGTCGGTGTAGTTCTGCTTGCAGCCGTGCAGCACCAGGTGCACGCGGCACGAGGTGGTGGTGCAGGCTTGCGGCACGTAGAGCCAGCCGGTGGCGGCCACGCCGTGGCCGGAGACGAACTCCGACTGGTTGAACTCCGTGAAAGTGCCGCCCAGCGCGCCGTTGTTGCGCGGGTTCAGCGGACCGTACAGCTGCGTGAGGATCTCGCCCGCGAGGTCGAAGCCGCAGTTGTTGATGTACGGCGCGGCCGTGGTGCTGCAGGCGCCGCCGTAATCGTCGGTGACCATCGCGTGGCCGGCGCCGAGGTTGTTCTTGTAGACCGTGTTGGCGGCCGGCACGAAGCTCTGGTAGTACGTCTTCAGGTCGTCCATCACCGGCTGCTTGACGGTGTTGTCCGAAGTGCCCGAGAACAGGTAGACCTTGGAGTTCGTGAGGTTCGACACCGGGTCGATCGCACCGCTGGCGGCCCAGCTGTTGGTGGTGCTCACGAGCGTCGACACCGGGATGCTGGTGCTGTGCGTCATGCAGCGCCCGGTGGCATTGACCACCGAGCCTTCGGCGCAGTAGTACGGACCGCCAGCGACCACCCCCGCGCCGCGCTTGAAGGTGGCCGAGTAGGCCACGTGCAGCTGCACCGCCATGAAGCCGCCGGCCGACAAGCCGGACACGCTCACCTCCGCCGGGTTGGCGCCCAGTGCCGGCAGCGGCACGGCCGCCGTGGCGGCCTGCGCCGCCGCCGTGATCACCGCTGCTGCGGCAAACCCCTTCCAGTTGTTCCATCGCATCGCTGGCATCGCTGTCTCCTGTTGGTTTGTGTATCGAACGCTTGCTTGCAGACTGACGAATCGACCGTGGAGCGCGACAGCGTGCGCGGACGCAGGCTGGCGCTTCGCCCGGCGGCCATCCGGGGCGAAAAGGGGGCGGCGCCTGCATGCGCGCCGCGGGTTCAGGGAACGATCAGCGCCGTGTTCAGCGCTTGTTCTTGATCGGGATGTCCATCTCTTCGGGCTTGATTTCGTGCACCAGCTCCGGCACACCCCACGCGAACGCGGGGTCGGCCTTGATCTTGAAGTGGTACATCGACTGCATCGCCTGGTGGTCTTCCTTGCGGAAGGTCATCTTGCCCTTGGGCGTGTCGAAGCTCATGCCTTCCATGGTGCTGATGAGCTTGTTGGTGCCGGTGTCGCCGTTGGTCTTCTTCAGCGCCGTCACCACTGCCATCGCGGCCGAGAAGCCGCCGGCCGTGAAGAAGTCCGGCGGCGTCTTGAATTCCTTGTAGTGGGCCGCGACCATCGCCTCGTTCACCGGGTTCTTCGGAATGCCGAAGTAGTAGTAGGCCGCGCCTTCCATGCCCGGCAGCGACTTGTAGGCCGCCATGGCCGGCAGGATGTTGCCGCCGGTGGCGATCTCGATGCCGTAGCGCTTCAGGTCGAGGTCGACGATCTTGAACGGGTTGCCCGCGCCGGCCCAGACGATCCAGATGATCTTGCGGCCCGGCTGGTCCTTGAGCTTGTCGATCAGCCGCTGCGCGCCGGCCGTGAAGTCGGTGGTGGCGGGCGGCAGGTACTCCTCGTGCGCGAGCTTGGCTTTTTTCAGCGCGGCGCCGAAGGCCTTCACGCCGTCGCGGCCGAAGGCGTTGTCCTGCGCCAGCGTGGCGACGGTGACACCGGCCTTGTCGATGGCCACGGCGTTGGAGATCGCGTCCTGGCTCGAGTTGCGGCCGGTGCGGAAGATGTACTTGTTCCACTTGTCGCCGGTGATCGAGTCGGCCACGGCGGGCTCGACGATCAGGATCTTCTTGTACTCCTCGGCCACCGGCAGCATGGCCAACGCCACGCCCGAAGCGGTCGGGCCGACCGCGAGCGCGGCCTTGTCGTCGGAGTACGCGGCGGCCAGCAGCGACTTGCCCAGGTCGGGCTTACCCTGGTCGTCCTTCTCGATGACCACGAGCTTCTTGCCGTTGACCATCATCGTGCCGCCGGTGGCGTAGTTCAGGCCCATCATCAGGCCGGTCTGCGTCTGCTTGCCGTAGGCCTCCAGCGCGCCGGTCTTGCTGTAGACGTGGGCGATGCGGATCTCGTTCGATTGGGCCCAGGCGGGCATGGTGGCAACGGTGGCGCCCAGGGCGGCCAGGGCGATGAGGTGGCGACGGTGCATGTCTTGTCTCCTGATAAAGGTGACTGAATATTGCACAGTTCGTGCCACCTACCTAAGCCATTGATAACAAAGGCTTCCTCATTCGGTCGCAACCGGTTTCGCCTGATTTCAGTGCATTTGCGTTGTCTTTATTTCAGACAACTGTCTGCTGATCAGTCAGGGTTTCCCAGCAGAGTCGCGGCGCGCCGCGAGCCAGCTCTCGAACTCGCGCTCGGCCCGCATCCGCAGCTCGTTGCGCGTGTGGTTGCACACCGCGTGCGCGAGGCGCCGGTGCTTCTGCTGGCGCACGCCGCCCATCGTGGCGTCGAGCAGGTGTTCGATGGTGGCCGACTCGGGCCGACCGTGCGGCTCGTCGAAGTCCATCGGCAGCCCGCACCAATGGCAGTTCGGGCCGAAGGTGGAACGCAGTGCCTTGACGCTCATGAGAGGCCCATCCCCGTCATGCGCTCGTACAGCGTGGCGCGCGAGATGCCCAGCAGCCGCGAGGTCGCGAGCTTGTTGCCGCCGGTGCTTTCAAGCGCGGCGGCGATCGCCTTGCGTTCCAGCTCGGCCACCTGCTGCGACAGCGGGCGCAGCAGCGCCGCCTCCTGGTCGACGTCGCGCAGGCTGTGCGAGGTATCGGGCGCCTCGATCTGCTCCAGCCCCGCTTCGCGCAGGATGCGTTCGAGCTGCGCCGCGTCGATGCGCTGCGAGTCGCTGCGCATCGTCACCTGTTCCAGCACGTTGCGCAGCTCGCGGATGTTGCCGCGCCAGTGCTGGCCGGCCAAGAGCGCAAGCGCGTCGGGCGTGAGCTCGGGCGGCGCCTCGCCGCTGCGCAGCGCCATGTCTTCGCCCAGTGCCTCGACCAGCGCCGGGATGTCGCTGCGGCGTTCGCGCAGCGGCGGCACGCGCAGCGGCAGCACGTTCAGGCGGTAGTACAGGTCTTCACGGAACAGGCCACGACGCACCAGCTCGGGCAGGTCGCGCGAGGTGGCGGCGATCACGCGGGCGTCGAAGGGAATCAGCTTGTTGGAGCCCAGCGGTTCGATCTCGCCTTCCTGCAGCGCGCGCAGCAGCTTGGCCTGCAGGCCCAGCGGCATGTCGCCGATCTCATCGAGGAACAGGCTGCCGCCGTCGGCCAGCTTGAACTTGCCTTCGCGCCCGCGCTTGTCGGCGCCGGTGAAGGCGCCGGGGGCGAAGCCGAAGAACTCGGCCTCGAGCAGCGTGTCGGGCACGGCCGCGATGTTGACGCTGACGAACTGGCCCTTGGCGCGCGTGGACGACGCATGGATCGCATGCGCCAGCAGCTCCTTGCCGGTGCCGGTCTCGCCCAGCAGCAGCACCGGGCTGGTGGACTGCGCGGCGCGGCGCGCGTGGCGCTTCACTTCCACGGCCGCCGGGCTGCTGCCGATGAAGCTCGCGAAGGTGTACTTGGAACGGCGCTGGCCGTCGGGTGCGTGCTGGTACAGCGGGTTGTTGCGCTGGCTGGCCAGCTCGCGGCGGGCGTCGTCGAGGTCGCGCTGCAGCAGCGCGAACTTGCTGATGAGCGGTTGCAGCGTGGTCTCGGGCTGGTCGAACAGCACGATGCCGATGGCGCCGATGACCTTGCCCAGGCCCTCCCCGTCTTCGCGCTCCTCGCGCAGCGGGATGCGGCTCACGACGAAGGTGCCAGCCTTGTTGGTCAGCAGGTCGATGAGGATCGGCTCGCCCGTTTCGAGCACGCGGCGCATCATGGTGTTGGGGATCACGTCCTCGACCATGTGGCCCATGAACTCGTCGATGGATGAAAAACCCAGCGCCGGCAGGAAGCGGCGGTAGCCCTCGTTCACCCAGACGATGCGCCCGCTGCGGTCGACCAGGAACATGCCCTGGCTGATACTCGAAAACAGATGAAACATCGAGCGCGCGGCGAGCGCGAGGATGCCTTCGGCGTCCAGGGGCAAGGCGGGCGGCGGTGCGGCGGCAGAGGGAGCGACGGACATGCGCGGATCGTACTGTGTGCGGCACCCGCCCCTGCCGCGCGCAGGCCCACATGCAACCAAAAACAAAAGCCTTCAGCAAGCCTTAAGTAAATCAATCGTTTGATTTCAGTCATGCTCTAATCGCGCCGATGAACGCCAGGGACCCCCTCACGCCAACGCCCGTGCCGTCGCCGCGCCGCGCCCCTCGCAGCGACGGCGCCGAGGCGCGCCACCGCCTGCTGCACACCGCGCTGCGGCTGTTCGCCCAGAACGGTTTCGCCAAGACCTCGATCCGCGAGATCGCGCGCGAGGCCGGCGTGAACGTCTCGGCCATCAGCTACTACTTCGGCGACAAGGAGGGGCTGTACTCCGCCACCTTCAACGAGCCGATGGGCAGCGACTCGAACGACCTGGTGGCCGCCTGCAACGTGCCCGGCCAGTCGCTCGAAGCCACGCTGCGCATCTGCATGGCGGCCATGATCGATCCGCTCAAGCAGGGCGAGATCGTGCGCCAGTGCATCCAGCTGCACATGCGCGAGATGCTGGAGCCCACCAGCCAGTGGGCCAAGGAACTGGAGCGCGACATCAAGGGCCCGCACCGCGCCATCGTCGAACTGCTGTGCCGCCACCTGCAGGTGGAGCGCGCCGACGACGACATCCACCGCCTGACCTTCGCGATCACCGGGCTGTCGATGCAGCTGTACGTGAGCCAGGATTTCATCGAGGCCCTGCGCCCGTCGCTGCTGCGCACGCCGCGCGCCATCGACACCTGGGCCGACCGGCTCACGGGCTACGCGATGGCGCTGGTCCAGGCCGAAACCGCACGCCGCCGCCAGGTGGCCGCCGAGCAGAGAAAGAAGCCATGAGACGACTCCGACGGATTGCCCTTGTTCTGAGCCTGCCGCTGGGCCTCGGCCTTGCCGGCTGCGGCCTGACGCGCCCGCCCGCTTCGGTGCAGGCGCCCTTCCCCGCGCAATGGCACGCGCCCCTGCCCCACGGCGGCTCGCTGGCCGCGCTGGCCGAGTGGTGGCGCCAGCTCGACGACCCGCTGCTGGTCGAGCTGATCGCCGCCGCCGAAACCGCCAGCCCCAACCTTGCCAGCGCCGCGGCGCGCGTGGCCGAGGCGCGCTCCACGCGCGTGCAGGCCGGCGCGGCGCTGCTGCCCAGCCTGGACGGCACGGCATCGGCGAGCCGGGGCGTCTCGGGCTCGTCGTTCGGCGCGGGCGGCTCTTCGAGCAGCAGCAGCGCCTCCACCGCGCCGGTCACCACGCTGCAGGCCGGCCTGCAGTCGAAGTGGGAGATCGACCTGTTCGGCCGCCTGCGCGCCGACCGCGACGCGGCCCAGCAGAAGCTCGACAGCGCCACCGCCAAGTGGCACGACGCCCGTGTCGCCGTGGCGGCCGAAACGGCCAATGCCTACTTCGCCGAGCGCGCCTGTCAGCAGCAGTTGAACGTGTCCGAGTCGGATGCCAAGTCGCGCGGCGAAACGGCGCGGCTCACCGACCTGTCGGCGCGCGCCGGCTTCACCGCGCCGGCCGACGCCGCGCTGGCGCGTGCCAGTGCCTCCGACGCCTCGGGCCGCCTCACGCAACAGCGCGCCCTGTGCGTGGTGCAGCGCAAGGCGCTGGTCGCACTCAGCGGGCTCGACGAACCCACGCTCGCGCAGAAGCTCGCGGCCTCGCCCACGCAGCGCGCGCTGCCGGTGGTCGGTGCCATCGCCAGCGTGCCGGCGCAGGCGCTCTCACAGCGGCCCGACGTGTACGCAGCCGAACTCGGCGTGGCCGCGGCCAGCGCCGAGGTGGGCTCGGCCGAGGCCGAGCGCTATCCCAAGCTCACGCTCTCGGGCTCGATCGGCCGCATGCAGATCCGCACCAGCGGCTTTCGCGAATCGCTCGACACCTGGACCGTCGGGCCGCTGTCGCTCACCGTGCCGCTGCTCGATGGCGGCGCGCGCGCGGCCAACGCCGAGGCGGCCAAGGCGCGCTACACCGAGGCCGTGTCGCTCTACCGCGCCAACGTGCGCCAGGCCGTGCGCGAGGTCGAAGAAGCCCTGGTGAACCTCGACGCCACCACCGCGCGCAGCACCGACGCCGACAGCGCGGTGAAGAACTACCAGGCCTCGTTCGACGCCACCCAGGCCCGCTACAGCAGCGGCCTGGCCAGCCTGTTCGAGCTCGAGGACTCGCGGCGCACGCTGTTCGCCGCGCAGACCGCGCGCGTCTCGCTGCAGCGCGAGAGCACCGAAGCCTGGGTCTCCCTGTACCGCTCGATGGGCGGCGGCTGGAGCCGCCCCGCCGAAGCATCGTCCTCTATGACCACCACCCCGGCCGCCAAGGTCGCGACGTCGCCATGAAAACAATGAAGCGTTCCACCCTTGTCCTCGCGCTGCTGGCGCTGATCGTCGTCGTTGGCGCAGGCCTGTGGCTCACCCGCAAGCCGGCCGACGACAAGGCCGCACCCGCCGCGAAAGGCCCCACCCAGCGCCCGGCGCTGACCGTCTCGGTCGCCAGGCCCGAGGCCACCGAACTGACCGTCACGCTGGCGGCCAACGGCAACGTGGCGGCCTGGCAGGAGGCCGTGATCGGCTCCGAGTCGAACGGCCTGAAGCTGGCAGAGGTGCGCGTCAACGTGGGCGACACCGTGAAGAAGGGCCAGGTGCTCGCGGTGTTCTCGCCCGAGACGGTGCAGGCCGACATCGCGCAGGCGCGCGCCTCGCTGGCCGAGGCCCGCGCCTCGGCGGCCGACGCCGCCGGCAACGCCGCGCGCGCCCGCACGCTGCAGGCCACGGGCGCGCTGAGCCAGCAGCAGATCAACCAGTACCAGACCACCGAGCAGACCGCCAAGGCGCGCGCCGAAGCGGCCGAGGCCGTGCTGGCCGCGCAGCAGGTGCGCGGGCGCAACACGCAGGTGCTGGCACCCGACGACGGCGTGATCTCCGCGCGCACCGCCACGGTGGGCAGCGTGGTGGGCGCCGGCACCGAGCTGTTCCGGCTGATCCGCCAGGGCCGGCTCGAGTGGCGCGCCGAAGTCACCTCGGCCGAGCTGGGCCGCGTGGCCGTGGGCACGCCGGCCTTCGTGGTCAGCGCCAGCGGCGCGCAGGTGAAGGGCACGGTGCGCAGCATCGCGCCCACGGTCGATCCGCAGACGCGCGCGGCGCTGGTCTACGTCGACCTGCCCAACGTGCAGCAGAACACCGGCGTGAAGGCCGGCATGTTCGCGCGCGGCGATTTCGAACTCGGCCGCAGTTCCGCGCCGACGGTGCCGCAAAGCGCGATCGTGCCGCGCGACGGCTTCAACAACGTCTTCACGCTGCTGCCCGACGGCCGCGTGGCGCAGCTCAAGGTGCAGACCGGCCGCCGCCTGAAGGACCGCGTGGAGATCACCAACGCCCTGCCCGAGGGCGTGCAGATCGTGGTGCAGGGTGCGGGCTTCCTCAACGATGGCGACCTGGTGCGCGTGGTGGACGCCACGCCCGCGGCCGCCGCGGCCGCCACCCCGGCGAAGGCGGGGGCATCCGCCCCTTCGCCTAAATAAGCCAACACAAGGAACACGCCATGAACGTTTCCGCCTGGTCCATACGCAACCCCATTCCGGCGGTGATGCTGTTCGTGCTGCTCACCTTCGGGGGGCTGTTGTCGTTCAACGCCATGAAGGTGCAGAACTTCCCGGACATCGACCTGCCGACCGTCACCGTCTCGGCCTCGCTGCCGGGCGCCGCACCCTCTCAATTGGAGACCGACGTCGCGCGCAAGCTCGAGAACTCCATCGCCACCATCCAGGGCCTGAAGCACATCACGACCAAGGTGCAGGACGGCGCCGCCACGCTGATCGTCGAGTTCCGCCTCGAGAAGCCCGTGCAGGAGGCCGTGGACGACGTGCGCTCGGCCGTGCAGAAGGTGCGCGCCGACCTGCCCGCCGACGTGCGCGACCCGGTCGTCACCAAGCTCGACTTCGCGGCCCAGCCGGTGCTGGCCTTCACCATCGCCTCGTCGCGCATGGACAACGAGGCGCTGAGCTGGTTCGTCGACAACGACATCACCAAGAAGCTGCTCGCGCTGCCCGGCGTGGGCGCCGTGAACCGCGTGGGCGGCGTCACGCGCCAGGTGCACATCGACCTCGACCCGGCCAAGCTGCAGGCGCTGGGCGCCTCGGCGGCCGACATCTCGCGCCAGCTGCGCCAGGTGCAGACCGAAAGCGCGGGCGGGCGCATCGACCTGGGCGGCAGCGAACAGCCGGTGCGCACCATGGCCACCGTGCAGTCGGCCGACCAGCTCGCCGACATGCAGATCGCACTGAGCGACGGCCGCCGCATCCGCCTGGACCAGGTGGCGCGCATCAGCGACACCATCGCCGAGCCGCGCGCCGCCGCGCTGCTCAACGGCAAGCCGGTGGTGGGCTTCGAGGTGGCCCGCAGCCGCGGCGCCAGCGAGGTCGAAGTGGGCCGCGCCATCCAGAAGGCGCTGGCCGACCTGCGCGTGCAGCGCCCCGACATCGAGCTGACCGAGGCCTTCAACTTCGTCGACCCGGTGGAAGAAGAGTACGACGGCTCGCTGCACCTGCTGTACGAGGGCGCCATCCTCGCGGTGATCGTGGTGTGGCTCTTCCTGCGCGACTGGCGCGCCACCTTCGTCTCGGCCGTGGCGCTGCCGATGTCGGTGATTCCGGCCTTCGTCGGCATGTACCTGCTGGGCTTCTCGGTCAACGTGATCTCGCTGCTCGCGCTCTCATTGGTGGTCGGCATATTGGTGGACGACGCCATCGTGGAGGTCGAGAACATCGTGCGCCACCTGCGCATGGGCAAGTCGCCCTACCAGGCGGCCATGGAGGCGGCCGACGAAATCGGCCTGGCCGTGATCGCCACCACCTTCACGCTGATCGCGGTGTTCCTGCCCACGGCCTTCATGAGCGGCGTGGCCGGCAAGTTCTTCAAGCAGTTCGGCTGGACCGCCTCGCTCGCGGTGTTCGCCTCGCTGGTGGTGGCGCGGGTGCTCACGCCGATGATGGCGGCCTACATCCTCAAGCCGATCGTCGGCGCCGAGAAGGAGCCGGGCTGGCTGCGCTGGTACATGCGCGCCGTGACGTGGAGCACGCACAACCGTTTCAAGACGATGGTGATGGCCACCCTCTTCTTCTTCGGTTCGCTGGCGATGATCCCGCTGCTCAAGACCGGCTTCATCCCGGCCGACGACAACTCGCAGACGCAGGTCTACCTGTCGCTGCCGCCGGGCTCCACGCTGGCACAGACCACGGCCGCGGCCGAGGAAACGCGCCGCCGCGTGATGAAGATCAACCACGTGAAGAGCGTCTACACCACGGTGGCGGGCGGCAGCGCCGGCGGCGACCCGTTCGCGAACTTCGGCACGCCCGAGACGCGCAAGGCCACGCTGACGATCCAGCTCGACCCGCGCGGCGACCGGCCGCGCAAGCAGGTGATCGAGAAAGAGATCCGCACCGCGCTCGAAACCCTGCCCGGCGTGCGCAGCACCGTGGGCCTGGGCGGCTCGGGCGAGAAGTACATCCTGGTGCTCACGGGCGAAGACCCGGTGGCGCTGTCGGCCGCCGCGGGTGCGGTCGAGAAAGACCTGCGCACCATTCCCGGCCTGGGCAACATCACCTCGACCGCGAGCCTGATCCGCCCCGAGATCGCCGTGCGCCCCGACTTCGCGCGCGCCGCCGACCTGGGCGTGACCAGCTCGGCCATCGCCGAGACGCTGCGCGTGGCCACGCTGGGCGACTACGACCAGGCGCTGGCCAAGCTCAACCTCGCGCAGCGGCAGGTGCCGATCGTGGTGAAGCTCGAAGACTCGGCACGGCAAGACCTCGACCTCATCGGTCGCCTGTCGGTGCCGGGCGCGCGCGGGCCCGTCATGCTGAGCCAGGTGGCCTCGCTCACGATGGAAGGCGGCCCGGCCGTCATCGACCGCTACGACCGTTCGCGCAACGTCAACTTCGAGATCGAGCTGTCGGGCGTGGGCCTGGGCGATGCCAAGACCGCCGTCGAGGCCCTGCCCTCGATCCAGAAGCTGCCGCCGGGCGTGCGCATCGCCGAGGTGGGCGACGCCGAAGTGATGACCGAGCTGTTCGCCAGCTTCGGCCTGGCGATGCTCACGGGCGTGCTGTGCATCTACATCGTGCTGGTGCTGCTGTTCAAGGACTTCCTGCACCCGGTGACCATCCTGTGCGCGCTGCCGCTCGCGCTGGGCGGCGCCTTCGTGGGCCTGCTGATCGGGCAGAAGGCGCTGTCGATGCCCTCGCTGATCGGCCTGATCATGCTGATGGGCATCGCCACGAAGAACTCCATTCTTCTGGTGGAGTACGCCATCGTGGCGCGCCGCGACCACGGCATGAGCCGCTGGGACGCGCTGCGCGACGCCTGCCACAAGCGCGCGCGGCCCATCATCATGACCACGCTCGCCATGGGCGCCGGCATGCTGCCCATTGCCGTGGGCTTCGGCACCGCCGACTCGAGCTTCCGCTCGCCGATGGCGATGGCGGTGATCGGCGGGCTGATCACCTCCACGGTGCTGAGCCTGCTGGTGGTGCCTGCCGTGTTCACCTACGTGGACGACATCGAGCACTGGATCCGCCGTACCGTGCGCAAGGTGCGCGGGCAGCCGGCCGACCCGCACATCGACGACGACCTGGTCGAGGCGCCGCAGCGCTGAGACCTCCGAGCGCGGGCAGCGGTGAAGCCGCTACCGCGCCTCGATGTTCAGCACCACCACGCCTGCCACGATGGCGAGCAGGCCGACCACGCGGGTCAGCGTGACCGCTTCACCGAACCAGACCATGCCGGCGACCGCGATCAGCGCGGTGCCGGCACCGGCCCAGACCGCGTAGCCCAGCCCCACATCCAGTTCGCGCACCGCGAGCGACATGAGCCAGATCGCGCCGGCATAGCAGGCGGCGGTGAGCAGCGATGGCAACAGGCGGGTGAACCCTTCGGCATGGCGAAGGGCGATGGTGCCGGCGACTTCCGCCGCCACGCTGGCCGCAAGCAGCAGCCAGGCCAGAGTCTGTGGACTCTTCATGGGAATACCTCGTCACACCCCTGCCGTACCGGGCATGGAATGCGGGCGATGCAAGCGGTACCCCGAACGAAGCCGCCATTCTGGGGACATGCGGCGACGCGGTGATGACTGCGCGGTCAAGCCCCTTGGCGCCGCAGGCGCATTCAAAAAAAATGCCGCGGGCGCCAATCGCCCGCGGCATGTGAACCGAAAAAGAAAGTCGGTCGCGTCAGGCGTCCAGCTGCGCCAGCCGCTTCAGCTTGCGTTCGCTCATGCGCTTGGCCAGGCGCGGCAGCACCAGCACGGCGACGATGGCGATGATCACCACGATCGACTCGGGGCGCTGGAAGAACACGATCGGGCTGCCCTGCCCCATGGCAATGGCGTTGCGCAGGTTGGCTTCGGCGAGCGGGCCGAGGATCATGCCGACCACCACAGGCGCGGTCGGAAAGTCGAAGCGCCGCATCACCACGCCCAGGAGGCCGATGCCGAACAGCAGGAACAGGTCGAAGGTGTTCTGACGCATGCCGTAGGCACCCACGGTCGCGAAGATCAGGATGCCGGCGTACAGCTGCGGCTTCGGGATCTTGAGCAGCTTGACCCACAGGCCGACCATCGGCAGGTTCAGCACCAGCAGCATCAGGTTGCCGATGTACAGCGAAGCGATCAGCGCCCAGACGAGCGCGGCCGAGGTGGTGAACAGCTGCGGGCCCGGCTGGATGCCGTAGTTCTGGAACGCGCCCAGCATGATGGCCGTGGTGTTCGAGGTGGGAATGCCCAGCGTGAGCAGCGGGATCAGCGCGGCAGTCACCGTGGCGTTGTTGGCGGCCTCGGGGCCGGCCACGCCTTCGATGGCGCCGGTGGTGCCGAACTCGGCCTTGGCATCGGCGTCCTTCGCGAGCTTCTTCTCGGTGGCGTAGCTCAGGAAGGTCGGGATCTCGGTGCCGCCGGCCGGGATGCAGCCGAAGGGCGTGCCGATGGCCGCGCCGCGCAGCCAGGCGGGAATGGAACGCTTCCAGTCGCGCGAGGTCATGTGCACGCGGGTCAGCTTGTTCTGGCCCTCGACCACGCGGCCTTCGTACAGCACGGCGTACAGCACCTCGGCCACCGCAAAGAGGCCCACCGCCACCAGCACGATCTCGATGCCGTCGAGCAGCTCGGGCATGTTGCCGGTGTAGCGGCCCTGGCCGGTGATCTGGTCCAGGCCCACGCAGCCGATGGCCAGGCCGACGAACAGCGCCGTCATGCCGCGCAGCGTGCTCTTGCCGAGCACCGCGCTCACCGTGGTGAAGGCCAGCAGCATCAGCAGGAAGTACTCGGGCGCCGCCAGGCGCACGGCGTAGTCGGCCACGAAGGGCGCGAACAGCGTGACGACCACGGTGGCGATGGTGCCGGCCACGAAGGAGCCGATGGCCGCGGTGGCGAGCGCGGCGCCCGCGCGGCCGCTCTTGGCCATCTTGTTGCCTTCCATCGCCGTGACCATGCTGGCGGTTTCGCCGGGCGTGTTCAGCAGGATCGAGGTGGTCGAGCCGCCGTACATGGCGCCGTAGTAGATGCCCGAGAAGAAGATCATCGAGGCCGTGATGTCGACCTTGCCGGTGATCGGCAGCAGCATCGCCACCGCCACGGCGGGGCCGATGCCGGGCAGCACGCCCACGGCCGTGCCCAGGGCACAGCCGATGAGGCACCACAGCAGGTTGATGGGGGTGATCGCGGCCGCGAAGCCGGTCATCAGTGCGTTGAAGATATCCATTTGGCGTGGCTCCGCTCAGATCCAGCCGGTGCTGGTGAGACCCGGCAGGCTGATGGCCAGGAACTTGGTGAACATCCAGAAGACCGGGGCCGAGATCGCCAGGCCCGTCACCAAGTCGGTGACCCAGGTGGCCGGTGCGTTGACCTTGGCCTGCCCGGCGGCGCGGCGCAGGCCCTGCACGGCCAGCAGGTAGCACAGCGCGCAGCTCAGGATGAAGCCGATGCTGGTGATGAGCGCCGCATTGAGCAGCAGGCCCGCCGCCACCCAGATGAAGCCGGGCCAGTAGGCGGTGTCGGCGCCCGAGGGCGCGTCGAGCTCGCGAAAGCCCCCGCTGAACGCTTCCCAGGTGATCCACGCGCCGCAGACCATCAGGACGATCGAGACCATCCAGGGCAGGAAGTTGGGGCCGACGCCGCCGTAGCCGGCTTCGGAAGAAATGCCGATGGCGCCGAAGGCCAGCGCAGCGCCGGTCAGCAGCACGCCGAGACCGACGACGTATTGCGGCCAGCGGGCCGCGCCGGAGGTAGCCTCAGCGGAATGTGAGACCGAGGATTCTGGAGTTGTCATTTTTTGCTCCCGCAGTCGTGGGGAAAAAGAAGGCCCCTTCCAGAAACACCGCAAGCCGGCTTTGCCGGGCCGCGGGTGTTGCCCCCGGAAGGGGGTTGGCGTGCACGACACGAAGGGCGCGCAGCCTGGGGGCGACTCAAACTCAGACCATGCCGGACTTGGCCATGATCGCGCGCAGGCTGGCGAAGTCGTCGTCGACGAACTTGGCGAAGGCATCGCCCGACAGCACGGCCGGCGTCCAGTCGTTCTTCTTGAGCGACTCGGCCCACGACGGGCTCTTGAGCGCGGCCAGCACCATGTCGGTCAGGGCCTTGCGCTGCTCGGCCGAGATGCCGGGCGCGCCGTACACGCCGCGCCAGTTGCCGATCTCGACATCGATGCCCTGTTCCTTCAGGGTCGGCACATTGATGCCCGGCAGGCGCTGGGCGGAGGTGACAGCAATGGGTTTCATCTTGCCGGCGGCGATGTACTCGGCGAATTCGCTGTAGCCGCTGCCGCCGATGGTGACGTTGCCGCCCAGGATGGCGGCGGTGGCTTCACCGCCTCCGCGGAAGGCCACGTAGTTGATCTTGGACGGATCGGCGCCGACCTTCTGCGCGATCATGGCCGCGGCGATGTGCTCGGTGGAGCCGCGCGAACCGCCGCCCCACTTGACGCTGCCCGGGTCTTTCTTGAGCTGCTCGACCACGTCCTTCATGGTCTTGAAGGGCGAGTTCGACGGCAGCACGAACACGTTGTATTCGGTGGTCAGGCGCGCGATGGGCGTGGCCTGCGACAGGTTGACCGGCGGCTTGCCGGTGATGATGCCGCCCAGCATGACCGAGCCCATGACCATCAGCGCGTTGGCATCGCCCTTGGAGCCGTTGACGAACTGGGCCAGGCCCAGCGCACCGGCAGCGCCGCCCTTGTTGTCGTAGGCGACGGTGTCGGCCACCTTGGCGTCGGTCAGGGCCTTGCCCAGCGCGCGGCCGGTGGTGTCCCAGCCGCCACCCGGGTTGGCCGGGATCATCATCTTGACGTTGGCGGCAGCGCGCGCCGACAGCGGCAAGGCGCCGGCAGCGGCCAGTGCGGCCAGGGACTTCAAAAAGGTATCGCGACGCATCGTTGGTGTCTCCTGAGAACTTGGGAACGGATGGAACCTGACTTGGACCTGAGCCGCTATCATGCGCCGCCCCGCTGTCAGTTGGCTGTCCACCAGACTGGGGAAAACACCGAAGTACCGACCCCTGCCCGTATGAAGCTGCTGCTCGTCGAAGACGACCCCTCGATGCAAATCACCCTGCAGCGCACCCTCGGGCGCCGCCGCATCGACGTGCGCATCTGCGGCGACGGCGCGCAGGCGATCGCGCAGTGGCGCGCCGTCGAGCCCGACGTGGTCGCGCTCGACCTGAGCCTGCCGCACGTCGATGGCCTGCAGGTGCTGGCCCAGGCGCGCGCCGAGGGCCTGCGCACGCCGGTGCTGCTGCTGACCGCGCGTGGCACGGTGGGCGACCGCATCATGGGCCTGAACGCCGGCGCGGACGACTACCTGCCCAAGCCCTTCGACCTGGACGAGCTCGAGGCCCGCATCCGTGCGCTGCGCCGGCGCAGCCTGAGCGCGGGGCCCGACCCCACGCTGAACCCGCTGGAGGTCGGCAGCCTGCGCTTCGAGCCCGACAACGGCGCCGTCTACCACCGCTCGGAACTGCTCGAGCTCACGCCGCGCGAGCTCGCGCTGCTCAAGGCGCTGATGATGAAACCCGGCCACGCGGTCACCAAGGAGCGCCTGTTCGAGCTGGTGTTCCCGGGCGAATCCGAGGTGCAGTACGAGGCCATCGAGGTGGTCGTGTACCGCCTGCGCAAGAAGCTGGTGGGCACCGGCACGGTGCTGATGACGATGCGCGGCCTGGGCTATCTCTTGCGGGCCGAGGCTTGAGGGCGGCCCTGCGGCGCACGATGTCGTCCCTGCGCGCGCGGCTCCTGCTCGGCATCCTGGTGCCGGTGGCGGTGTTCGTCGTGATCAACAGCGTGAGCCTGTACCGCCAGAGTCTGGCGGCAGCCACCACCGCCTACGACCGCACGCTGCTGGCCTCGGCCAAGACCATCGGCGAGCAGCTCGACGTGGAAGGCTACGACGACATGGCGCGGCTGCGCGCGATCGTGCCCTACTCCGCGCTCGAGGCCTTCGAGGCCGACAACCGCAGCCGGCTGTTCTATCGGGTGTCGGCGCTCGACGGCGAGATGGTCTCGGGCTTCGCCGAACTGCCCTTCTGGCGCGGGCGCATCCCCGACCGCGGGGCGTATGCGGCGCTGGTCGATTTCTACGACGCCGAGTTTCGCGGCCAGCCGGTGCGCGTCGCCGTGATGCTGCAGCCGGTGGCCAGCGCGCGCGGCCGCGGCATGGCCGTGGTGCAGGTGGCCGAGACACTGGAGCTGCGCGAGACACTCGTGCGCAAGCTGCTGCTCGACATGCTCTGGCGCCAGCTGCTGCTGATGGGCGTGATCGCGCTGGTCACCGTCGTCGTCGTGCAACGCGCCACGCGGCCGGTGCGCGAGCTCGGCGAAGCCATCGAGCGGCGCCCCGAAGACGACCTCTCGCCCATCGACGCGCCCGGCGCCCCGGCCGAGCTGCGCCCGCTCATCGACGCCACCACCGAGGTCATGGGCCGGCTGCAGCGCCTGCTCGACCACCAGAAGCGCTTCGTGCGCGATAGCGCCCACCAGCTGCGCACGCCGCTGGCCGTGCTGAAGGCGCAGGTGCAGTCGGCGCGCCGCGGCGACGTGGCGCCCGAGCAGGCGCTGGTCGAGATCAGCCAGACCGTCGAGCGCGCCACCACGCTGGCCAACCAGATGCTGTCGCTGGCCAAGGTGGAGCAGCTGCGCCAGCAGCCCGAGTCGGCGCTGCTCGACCTGGGCGACGTGGTGCGCCACATCGCGCTCGACCTGTCGCCGCTGGTGGCCGACAAGGCGCTCGATTTCGAGCTGGCCGCCGACGACGCGGTGACGGTGCGCGCGCACCAGTGGATGCTGCAGGAGCTCACGCGCAACCTGCTGCACAACGCCATCAAGCACAGCCCCACGGGCGCGCCGCTCTCGGTGCGCGTGCACGCCGAGGGCGACGAGGCCGTGCTCACCGTGCGCGACGACGGCCCAGGCATTTCCGCCGAACTGCGCCAGCGCCTGTTCGCGCCCTTCTCGGCGGGCAACACCGCGAGCGGCTCGGGCCTGGGCCTGGCGATCTGCCGCGAGATCGTTCTGGCCCTGGGTGGACGCATCAGCCTCGACAACCGCACGGTACCCAACCCTGGCGGCACCGACCGCGTGACCGGGCTCGACGCCGTGGTGCGGCTGCCGCTGTCGCGCCACAATGGCTGACCTTTCTTTTCCGACCTTCATGGACCGTCTGCGCATCGACAAGTGGCTCTGGGCCGCCCGCTTCTTCAAGACCCGTTCGCTGGCCGCGGACGAAATCGGCAAGAACCGCATCCAGGTGAACGGCGAGGTCGCCAAGGCCTCGCGCGAGGTCAAGGCCGGCGACACCGTCGCGATGCGCCTGGGCCCGCTCACGCGGACCGTGACCGTGCGCGGCCTCAGCGGCCAGCGCGGCCCGGCGCCCGTGGCCCAGCAGCTGTACGAGGAAACGCCCGAGAGTCTGGCGGCGCAGGCCGCCTTCCGCGAGCAGCGCCGCATGGGCAGCGAGCCGGCCCTGGCCATCGAGCAGGGCCGCCCGACCAAGCGCGACCGGCGCGAGATCGACGGCGTGCGCCACCAGGCCGAGTGGGACAACCGCTGGAGCGCATCGATCGACGAAAGCAACGGCGACGACGACCACCCGCCGCCGCGCGGGCGCCCGCAACGCTGATTCGCGTACCCTGCGGGCTTCGTTTCTTTTTTGACGGAGCGCCCGCAGATGTCCAAATTCAAGAAGTACCGCGTCGGCAGCAAGTTCAAGCTCTCGCGCATCGACCCCGACGACTCACCCTTTCTCACGGATGACGAGTCGGCCCAGCGCGCCGAGCTCGACACCCTGGCCGTCGAGCTGGACGAACTGCAGGACGTGCTGCACGCCGAAGGCCGGCGCAAGGTGCTGCTGGTGCTGCAGGGCATGGACACCAGCGGCAAGGACGGCACGGTGCGCTGGGTGTTCTCGCGCACCTCGCCGCTGGGCGTGCGGGTGACGGCCTTCAAGGCGCCGAGCGAGGACGAACGCGCGCACGACTACCTCTGGCGCTGCCACGCCGCCGTGCCGCGCACCGGCGAGATCATGGTGTGGAACCGCAGCCACTACGAGGACGTGCTCGTGCCCGTGGTCGAAGGCTGGATCGACGGCGACGAGGCCCGCCGCCGCTATGCGCAGATCAACGACTTCGAGCGGCTGCTCACCGAGACCGGCACGGTCGTCGTCAAGTGCATGCTGCACATCGACAAGGACGAGCAGCGCGAACGGCTGCAGGCCCGCATCGACACGCCCGGCAAGCAATGGAAGTTCAGCATGGGCGACCTCGAGGTGCGCACCAAGTGGGTCGACTACCAGAAGGCCTATCAGAACGCGCTGGCCGCCACCTCGAGCGACCACGCGCCCTGGCACGTGATTCCGGCCAACAGCAAGCGGCACCGCAACATGATGATCGCGCAGCTGCTCGTGAAGACGCTGCGCGACATGAAGCTCAAGCCCCCGCCGCCCGACCCGGCGCTCAAGGGCATGGTCGTGAAGTGAGCCCGGAGGGGCCGGCTCAGGAGCGGCGCACGGGCGCCGCCGGGCGCATCGGCGTCTGCGCCAGCACGCGGCAGTTGCCGAACTCGCAGCGCACGGCCCAGGCCACGCCGGTGGTGCACGGCACGCTGTAGCTCTCGTAGCCCGGGCCCTTGGCCGTCAGCTCGGCGCGCGGCTGCACATTGCAGCGGCCAGCCTTGGCCAGGCGCTCGACGTTGTAGGTGTCGATGCCCGTGCGGCGCGGCTTGAGCGCAAGCACGGGGTTGAAGGTGTTGCCGTAGAACGTGTCCTGCACGTTCGGGTCGAGGTTGCGGTAGCCGCGCTTGGCCATGCAATGGACGATGGCGACCTGCTGGTGCTCGGCGATCAGCGCGCTGCTGGGGCGGGTGTTCCAGTCGATGACGGCGGCGCTGATGCCGGTGTAGGAGGCCGCGGCGACGATGCCTTGGCCGTGCACCGTGATCAGGCCCAGGCCCAGCGCGGCCCACATGGCGTCACCCGATTCGCTGCGCGCGGTGATGCGGGTGGCGGCGGTGCGGCAGTCGGCCACGTCGCTGTCGTAGCGCACCTTGTCCACGCCTTCCATGGCCACCATCGGCACGTACGACATGCCGGTGCCCTGGCCGGGCCCGGGCGGCGGTGCGCTGGCGCATCCGGCCAGAACCACGGTGGCCAATGCAATGCTGAGCGGCAGCTTCATGGGAATCCCTCGTCCTCTTCGCGGTAGTTGCGAGGGATTTAACCATACATATAGTTACTCTTGAATCGACTTGTCGCGAATGAGAGACGACCTCCAGACGGGGCATTCGGGCGGCGATCCGGGGTCTGCGACAGGGCAAGGTACAGTTTTCACCCCTCCCCGGTTTCCCCTCCATGCCCTGTATTCCCCGGCTTTCCGCTCCCCACTTTCTCTCGATCGCACTCGCTGCCGCATCCTTCGGTGCCGCAGCCCAGCAGCCGCAACTTTCCGCTGTCGACCTGGCCCGCAAGAACGCCTGCATGGCCTGCCACGGCCTGGTGCACAAGCAGGTCGGGCCGGGCTTCGCGCAGATCGCCGAGCGCTACCGCAACGATGCGGCCGCGCCGGCACGGCTGGCCGAGAAGATCCGCAACGGCAGCGTCGGCACCTGGGGCCGCGTGATCATGCCGCGCCAGTCGCTGGTGTCGGAGGCCGACGCGCAGGTGCTCGCGCGCTGGGTGCTGGCGCAGCCGCAACAGCAGCAGCCACCCGCGCGCTGAATCGCCGCTCAGGTCGACAGCTGCGACGGCGCGGCCGACGCCACCCGGAAATCCGCCGGGAACGTCCAGGTGCCGGGCGCCTCGCGCTTGCCCAGCTGGCTCAATTGATAGCCCATGCCCCACACGGCGTGCAGCGACAGGCCGTGCGGCTGGTCGACATACAACCCGAGCTTGCGGCGCAGCTTCGACACGTTGGCGTCCAGCGTGCGCGAGCCGGCGGCCACGCCGCTTTGCCAGCCGATCATTTCCAGGTGCTCCCGGTCCAGCGGCCGGTTCATGTGGCGGAAGAATTCGGCCGCGAGGTCGAATTCGATCGGCGTCAGGCGAATCTCGGTGCCGGCCACGTCGACCATGTCGAACGGCGACAACAGGCTGAATTCCTGCCAGTCGAGGCTGCGCGGCACCACCGGCCGATTGCGCTGGCGCAGGAAGAATTCGAGCATGAAGTACATCTCCTCGAAGGTCGACGGCTCCGGCAGCACGGCGTCGTCGGGGCCGGCATGCAACAGCGACAACCCGCGGATCTGCCGCTTGCGCGCGCTCATGATCAATGGCGTGTGGTAGCGCAGCGTTTCACGCACCTGGCCCACGAGTTTTTGCACGTCGTCGGGCGCCGACGGAATTGAAAGCAGCAGCGCCTCGAAATTACCGCTTGGCGCCACCTGCGAAATCAATTCGTCGACATGCGCAAATGCGACGGGCGTATAACCCAGCATCTTGACGGCACGACTGGCGTGCCACCGCGTTCGGGGAGAGGGGTCCAACACTGCAATGTGCGGGGAGTTTTGCTCAAACATTGAAAATTACCTTGCACACCGTGGCGTCACAAACTTCTATTTTTGCCCCGTTGGCGGGGAAATCGACTTTCATCATTCAACCCTTCAGGAATAAATTGCTCTGAATTGTTGAAGGCAGACGCATTTTTTTACGAATGCATTTACGGCCGGCGCAATTCCTTGGGAAGTGAATCTATTCCCAAATAAAGTTCACAGGTATGAATGAAGAGAACAGAAATATGAGGATCGGGCACGGCGGCCACGCCATGCACCCATCCACCGGCCAGGGCGGCCGGGCCGGCGGCGCGCCGGTCAGCTGACGAGGAACGTGCCGTCTGCCGCGGCCTGCCCCTGCTGCAGGGCGAAGGTGCGCGGCGTGCAGCCGTACTTCTTGCGGAAGACGAGGCCGAAGTAGGCCGGGTCCGCAAAGCCGCAGTCGTAGGCGACCTGGGCGACGAACCTGCGCGCGCCCTCGGGGCTGCGCAGCATGCGGGCCGCGGCCTCGAGCCGGTCGTTCTGCAGGGTCTCGAGAAAGGTCATGCCGCGGCCGGCCTTGGCGAACACCTTGTGCACGTAGCGCACCGACACGTTGAAGCTGACGGCCAGCTTCTGCGCGTCGATCTCGGTGTCGGCGTGGTGCTCGCGAATCCAGGCCCGCATGCGGGCGTGCAGGTCGCCGTCGCGCGGCGACACGCGCTCGCCCAGCGCGCCCGGCTGCGCCCTCAGCCCGTTCTGTTCCAGCGAGAACGACAGCATCGACATCAGGTGCTCACAGAGCAGCTGGCGCTGCGCGGGGCTCTGGATGCTGCACAGGTGCTCGATGTCCAGGGCCCGCAGGTAGCCCGACAGCATCCCGGCCCAGCCCTTGGCGCCGGCCAGCCGCAGGTCGGTGGACTGGTCCGCATGCGGCAGCCAGCGGTTCACCACCGCTTCCGACAGGCCCAGCGTCCATGAATTGGTGGCCTCGGTCGAGCGCAGGCGCAGCGGCTGCCAGGAATCGATCAGGACCATGTCGCCCGCAGCCAGTTCGATGCGCTGGCGCTGCTCGCTGATGGCCAGGCCGCCGTCGAGCTTGATCAGCAGGTGATAGGGATAGACCTCGGCGCCCATGAGCTGGCTCGGGCCCGTGCGCTCGATGGTCGCGCCGCTGCCGTGCACGCGCATGAAGGCCATCCCGGCCGTGTCGACGATGGTGAGTTCCTGCTGGAAGTGGCTGCGCTCGGGGCTGTCCAGCCGCCCCACGTGCGGGCCGATCTCGTCGGCCCAGAAGGCGAACCCGTCTTTGCGCGACACCATGCCGGTGTGAAAGCGCTGGATGCGACTGTCGGTGTCGGACATGCGGCACGCCCCTCTTCCTCCATGCAGCCGGCGCCACGCCAGAAGCCGCGGGTCACGAACGGGAACTCCCGATTTTTTCCTGACAGGTCCGCGTGGACCTCGGATAATTTTTACAAACGATAACAGAGATAACAGCCCGGGTGTTCGGGGGATGACGCACCGCGCCCACCGGCGCAAGCCACGGTTCCACGCCTTGCCGATCGCCGGTCGGCATGCCGGTCCGGGCCCGCTTCGGCCTTCAGCCGGCGCACGCGGCGGGCAATTGCATCCGGATGTGACTCGCGACACATCCGCGCCGCGAAAGCGAATGTCAAAAGAGGGCGCGATTCGTAGCATTCCTTCGGATCGAACGTCAACCGGAACTCTCTCTACTGGGGATGAAATGGCTGCCTTGTTTTTCACGGAACTCGAACCTTTCGGCACGCGATGGCGCGCAGCGCTGGCGTCCTGCCTGCCAGCGCTGCGCCGCGACGCCGAAGTGGTGCGGCCTTCGTCTCCCCCACCGGCGGACCGGGTGTGTGCGCTGGTCTTCATCGCCAACCTGGCGCAACTGGCCGACTCCGACGGCCCGGAGGTGGCAACAGGCGTGAGCCGCGAGATCCGGCGCCGGCTCTTCGCGGCCTTCCCGCCGTCGGGCGACACCGACCTGAGCTGTCTGCGCGACGACTGCTTTCTGCTGCGAACCCGCCATGCGCGGCTGGACGACCTGCTGGCCGCGCTCGGGCGCGAGCCGATCCTCGTGAAAGGCATCGCCGCCCAGCCGCAGCTGCATGCCGACTGGATCGCCCTGCGCGACAGCGGGCCGATGAGCCCGGCCGAGATCGAACTGGCGCTGTGGGCCGCACAACCGCATCCCGCGCCCACGGCCAGGGTGCGGCCTGCGAGCGACGTCGTGGTGGACGACATCGAGCACGTGTACGACCTGCGCATTGCGCGGCAGGGAGATGCCCTGTGGCTGCGCGAGCGCTGTCTGCGAGGTGCCGAGGAACGGGCCCGGATCGACACGCTGTTCGCGCAGCTCCAGCCCGGCTGAGATGGCCTTGCCGCCTTCAGCCCATCGCAGCCCGGCCCGGCGAAGGGGCGCCCGATGGCGAGTCGCCCCGGGGGCGCCGCACCGTCCTGTTCCTTGACCGCCGCCCGTGGATTCGCCCATGAGAACGAACCGCCGATGGTCTCGCAACCCCCTTGGCCATGTATCTCCATCCCCTGATCGCCAGCGTGCCGCCCGACGAGCGCGCCGCCTTGATTCGCAGCAGCGCGCTGCATTCCTACCGGCGCAACGAGATCGTGCTGCAGGCGGACACGCACACCGACCGCATCTACTGCGTGGCCACGGGCCTGCTGCGCGCGGTCGACAGGGACGTGACGACCGACTTCATCCGCCGGGGCGATTTTTTCCTCGGCCCCTCGCTGGGCGAGAACAGCTACCAGGCCACCTCGACGCTGGTGGCCGCCCTGCCCTCGTCGGTCTACCACCTGCCGGTGGCCGCGGTGCGCCGGCTGTGCGCGCTGTACCCCGAGGTGACCATGGGCCTGCTGGAGATCGCGATGAAGCGCGTCGCCATGGTGCGCGGGCAGTTGCGCCGCATCTCGTCGCTGTCGTCCGAAAGCCTCGTGAGCCGCGTGCTGCACGAGCTGACGCAGCTGGCGCCGGCCGCCACGGGCGGCTACGACAAGCGCATCACCCAGGCGGTGATCGCGTCGTACTCGGGGCTCTCGCGCGAAGTCGTCAACAAGACCATGCGCGACATGGAAAGCCGCGGGCTGGTGCGCCGCGACGACCAGGGCGTGCACGTGCCGCCGACCTTCGCCTCGACCGATTTCGGCAGCCTGCCGCCGGACGCCCACGAGCTCTCCGACGAGCTCTGCGCCTGGAACGGCGACAGCCCCGAAGCGCCATGACGCGCCGCCTTCACCTGCCCTGAATGAAACAAGGACAGCACCGACGATGCCCAAAGGAATTCCGAACCCCGTCGACATGTATGGCATTTCGCCCCGCCCGTGGGGCTTCGAGGTGTCGCTCGTTCGAAACGGCGTGCGCTACGCGCGCCTCTTCGGCCACGCCAGCTACGGCGGCCCCCAGCAGGCACTGCGACGCGCCCAGGCCTGGCGCGACACCATCGTGAAGGAGCATCCGCCGGTCGCGCGCAAGGACCGCGCGCAGACCCTGCGCAGCAACAACAAGACGGGCGAGCCCGGCGTCTTCAGCCGCTTGTCCGCGCAAGGCAAGCCGGTGGCCTGGCTGGCCAAGACCTACCTGGGCAACGAGGAAATCCTGCGCGCCGAATTCGACCTGGCCGACTGGGGCCCCGCGGCCCGCGCGCATGCCATCGGCGAGCGGCAACGCCAGCTCGGCCGCATGGTCGGCCTCGCACGGCTGCACCCCGCCGAAGAAGCCATCCGCCGGCGCCCACCGCCCGACGACGAAGCGGCGCTGCCGCCCAAGCGCTCGAAGTCGGAGATCGTGCGACGCAACAACACGAGCGGCGTCAGCGGCGTGCAGTTCAAGACGCCACGCGCGGGCCATCCCGGGTACTGGGTGGCGATCACCTACTCGGCGGGCAAGGGCAGCGTGAGCCGCTCGTTCTCGGTGCGCACGCTCGGCTACGACGTGGCGCGCGACATGGCGATTGCCGAACGCCAGCAGCAGTTGCAGGCGAAGACGTCGGACGACGACGCCTGAGCGCCAGCAGCGTCCTGGCGAGGATTTGCAACGCCGCCCTGGCGTGAAAAGCGCGATTTCATGCCCAGTTATTTGCGGGACACCACACCAGCTAACGCTGGTTCTGTTGCTCGCTCCTGTGCGCAATGACCGCGTCGCGCACCGCGCGCTTCGGCGCCAGTTGCGGTTTGCCGCAACCGCTGCAGCGATAGAAGCGCAGGCCGGGCAGGAACTTCATCCACGACCGTCGGTGGATGCGCTCCAGCCCGGCCAGTCCGCATCGGCAGCGGACGAAAGGACTGCCGAAGGCCGGGCCGGGCGCGCGGCCGTGGCGTGTCGTTGCGTACCCAGGAGCGTCGGTGTGCATGCGGGTCATCGTGCCGACCCACTGGCACGCCGCGCGCCCGACTGTGATCCCGCTCACTTGCCGCCGCAACAAATCTGCGCGGCGACGCAGGCCTAGGTGGCAGCAGGCGCCTGCGGCTCGCCCAGCGACAGCATCAGGCGGTTGGCCCAGTTGAAGAAGGCCGCGCCATGCACGACGTCGGCAATCGCCAGGTCGTCCAGCCCCTGCGCGCGCAAGGCGTCGACGTGCGCGGGCCCGAAGGTCGACGGCGTGGCCGACAGCGCGACCGAGGCCTGCACGATCGCATTCCAGCGCGCGCCCAGCTCAGCCTGCACGCCCTCGTCGAGCAGGCGCTGCACGTCGTCCGTGCGCTGCGAGAAATGCGAGGCGAAGCGCGCATGCACCGAGGCGCAGTAGATGCAGCCGTTGAAGCGCGAGGCCGCGGCGGCCGAGAGCTCGCGCTCGGCGCGCGGCAGGCCGGCGTCGGGGTTGTAGAAGATGTCCTTGTCGGTGCGGGTGCGCGCGCCGAGGATGTCCGGGTCGCGCGCCAGCAGGCGGAAGTACGGCGACTTGGCGCGCGAGGCGTCGACGAGGCCCGCGTAGTGGCGCTCGGTCAGCTCGTCTTCGGGCAGCGGTTCGAGCCAGGGCAGCCATTCGAGCTGCGCCTGCGTGAAGGCGCGCGGGTGCGTGTTGTGGGGATGGGTCAGGGTCGATTCGGTGCTCATGGGGCGCTCATGCAGAAGGGGTGGCCAGCGCGCGCAGGCCGATGACGACGCGGATCTGGAACGCAAGGAACGCCACCAGCTGCGACAACGTGACGATCTCCGTGGTGCGCCATCCCGCATCGAGCAGCGCCTGCAATGCGGCCGGACTGGCGTCGCGCGGGTGGAGGACCAGCAGGTGCGCATGCGCAAGGCCAGCCGACAGCCGTTCGCCCAGCACCGCGCGCTGCGCCGCATCGACGGCGTAGACCGGGCCGGCCGCGTCTTCCACGCTGAGCGGACCTTCCGGATAGCGGCCATACGGCCCTTGCGTGGCACCGCGTGCAACCTCGGCCTCGATGGCCCTCGCCACGCCCTGCCCCGCCAAGGCCTCGGCATAGAAGCGCGCCACGTCGGGTTGCCCGTGCAATCCGGCGACGAAGGCCGCGATGGCGAAGCGGTCTGCGATCTCGAAGTGGCCGCCCACGGGCTCGGCCGGCGCGAACAGCGCCAGGTAGCTCTGCTGCGCCTGCGTGCGCGCCTGCTCGCGCTGCGCGCGCAGGCGGTCGAGCGCGCTGCCGGGCGCGATGCCCACCAGCCGGTCGATCACGTCGACAGCCTCGGGAACGGGAGAAGAAGAAACAACGGCATTCATAGAAGAAAAACAGCCTAGAGAAGCGCAAGCGATTGAAGGTCCGGCACGCCCGTGTCGCGCGCCCAGCCCAGGGCGGGTGCGACGACCGTGGCGGTCAGTTCGATGGAACGCAGGATGGCCGCGTGCGGCGGATCGACCGAATGCACCTGGCACACGAGGTCGGTCACGCGTGCGAGCGTACGGTCGGCGCGCAGCGAGGCGATCACGTCGTCGGGCGAGCCGACATGCACGTCGTACGCGGCGATCAGCTGCTCGAGCGGCGCATCGGCGCGGACACGGTCGGCCAGTCCGATCTGCCCCGTGGCGGCGGCTTGCACCACCGCGCGGCGCAGCCCGGTCTCGGCCAGGCGCAGCGCCTCCTTGCGGGTGTCCGCCACGAACACGCTGCGCGAGCCCACGATGCGCGGCGTGCGCCCCGGCGGCAACGCGGCCAGGTAGGCGTCGATGATCGGGTCCTGCAGGTCGGCCAGCGATGCATCGGGCGCCTGCGCGGTGCGCGGCTGGGTGCGCGAAAGCATCAGCCCGTCGCCGGCCGTGCCCGCGCGCGTGCCGCCGCTCACCGAGAACATGGCCTGCCAGAGCCGGCCGAGCAGTTGCGCGCCCGCCGGGTACAGCGTGTCGCCGCCAGGCAGCGGCTGGCCGGCCCAGGCCTCGCGCACCGTGGCAAGCTGCCGTTCGAACAGCGCCGCGCGGTCGTCGCTGTCCAGCCCGAAGGCCGCGAAGGACGCCGGCGTGCCGCCCGTGCCGACGCCCACTTCGAGCCGACCGCCCGAAAGCAAGTCCAGCACGATCGCGTCTTCGGCCGTTCGCACCGCGTTTTCCAGCGGCAGCGTGACGATGCCCGTGCCCAGGCGGATGCGCCGCGTGCGCGAGGCCACGTGCGCGAGGAAGACGAAGGGCGACGGCAGGCCGCCCTCGTGCTCATGGAAATGGTGCTGCGCCACCCACGCGGAATCGAAGCCGAAGGCCTCGGCGTGGGCGATCTGCGCCGTGACGAGGCGGTAGCGCTCGGCGGCAGGGGCATCGTCGAGCAGCCGGCTGAAAAAGCCGAGCCGCTTGCGCGGGGAAGTGAAGGTACCGGGCATCCGAAGGCCTGTGGGGTCGAGAGCCTTCGAGTGTTGCGCCGCAGGCCGCTCGAATGGAACGCCGGTTTTCGCGTTTGCTTATGCGCTTTGCGCGCATCGGGCGTTCAGTGCGGCATCGCAGGTGATCGCCGTGTGAAGCGCCGCAGCCAGCCCACGCCCGCCCCGACGCCGACGGCCATCAGCCCGGTGGTGGCCAGCATCGCCGCCGTGTGGAGCGCGACGGCCGCGAGCGCCGGCACGAGCGAGCCACTCATCGAGCCCTTCGCTGCATCGCCCATGCACAGCGGGATCAGTGCCGGCACCAGCATCAGGCCGGCACCGTGCGCGGTGGACATCATGAAAGACCACAGCGCCAGTCCCGCATGCCCCGCCGGCGCACGCGCCATGGCGGGAAGACGGCCCGACAGGTGAACGAGCGCGACCGCCGCGAACAACCCGCCAGCCAGCCACTGCAGCAGGCCCCGGTCCATCGACAGGCCGAAGGCCACCGCAATGACCACGAGCGCCACCGAGGCGACGTGCCCGACACCGATCGGCCACAGCGCCCGCAGCGCCTGCGCCCGGTCTTGCGAACGAAGGCCCCATGCGGCGGCGAACATCCAGCCGGTGGTGGGGTTCAGGCCGTGCAGGACGCCCATTCCCGCCACCGCCAGCCAGGGCCAGAGGCTTGCCATGGTGCGGACCGATCGACACGCCAGGTCGCGCGCTTTTTAGGACTGCGCGTGGCAGCAACCACCCGCCGTCGCAACGGGCGCGGGCTCGTAGCGGTCATGGTGACGGATCCAGTCCATCGCGTAGGACGGGTTGTGCTCGTCGCGGCCCTTGGGCACGAGGTCGAGCATGTTGTAGGTGCCCATCATCACTTCCACGCCGCGACCGTAGGTCGAGTAGGTGTGGAACACATCGCCGGCGTTGTCCTTGAAGAACACGCTGACGCCGGGCGCCTCCTCGCTCGGGAACGGCTGCTTCACGTAGTTGTAGGCAACGGCGCCGCTGGCCATTTCGTCGGGCGTGAAGCTCACGCCGAAGTCGTGGTTGAAGTCGTTGTCGTGCGACGAGACCCAGGCGAACTGCCAGCCCATGCGACGGCGGAAAGCCTCGATGCGGGCCAGCGGCGCGCGCGAGACGGCCACCAGCGTGACGTCGCGGTGCGCGAGGTGCACGCGCATGCCGTCGGAATGGTCGGCCATGAACGAGCAGCTCTGGCAGCCCTGCTCCCAGTCGGGGC
Organism: Variovorax sp. GW460-12-1-14-LB1; assembly: GCF_059423605.1. Classification (NCBI taxonomy): domain Bacteria; kingdom Pseudomonadati; phylum Pseudomonadota; class Betaproteobacteria; order Burkholderiales; family Comamonadaceae; genus Variovorax; species Variovorax sp. GW460-12-1-14-LB1. The sequence continues at coordinate 44,970 of NZ_JBWKYF010000008.1, read as the reverse complement.
CGAACATGAAGTGCTGCACCAGCAGCTGGCGGCGGCCTTCGAACAGGTCGACCAGCGGGCGGCGGCCCTGGGGCGTGTCGAAGACATAGGCCTTCTCGACGCGCGTCCACGGCAGCGCGCGGCGCTCCTCGGCGATCCGATCACGCAGCTGGGTCAGTTCCTTCTCGCGCGCCAGCAATGATTTACGCGCATCGATCCAGCGCTCGGGGGTCACGACGGGGTGATTCACTGGGGTGTTCATGGTGTGCTCCTTGGCTTGCGTGTCGTTCACGCCGTGGCGGTCTTCGGGCGCCGCACCGCGCGGACCTTGCTGGCCCGGCCATCGCCGGCGTAGAAGAGCCCTGCGCCGTCGGACTCCAGGCCGCTCACGCCGACGCCGCTGGGCATTTCCAGCCGCGCGATCACGTCGCCGCTGGCGGGGTCGATGCGGCGGATGTCGCTCTGGTCGCCTTCCCAGGTGCCGTGCCAGAGTTCGCCGTCGACCCAGGTCACGCCGGTGACGAAGCGGTTCGATTCGATGGTGCGGCGGATCGCACCGGTCGCCGGGTCGATCTGGTGGATCTTGCGGTCGCGGTACTCGCCCACCCAGAGGCTGCCTTCGGCCCAGGTGAGGCCCGAGTCGGAGCCGTTGCCGGGCGCGGGAATCGAGGCCAGCACCTTGCCGGTGGCGGCGTCGATCTTGTCGATGCGCGCCTCGACGATCTGATAGAAGCAGGTGCCGTCGAAGGCGGTGCCGGCGTCGCAGGCGACGTCGATGCGGCGCGTGGCTTCGCCGCTCGCGGGGTCGAAGGCGACCAGTTGCCCGCCGGTGGCGGCCCACACCTGGTGGCCGTCGTGCGTCACGCCGTGGATGCGCTCCACGCCTTCGAACGGGCCGTACTCGCGCACGATCTGCGCGGCCTGCACGGCGCCTTCGAATCGGTCCTTGCCTGCCTTCTTGCTCTGACTGCTGTTGCTGCTACTGCTCATGGTGGGCTCCTGTAGGCGCGCCACAGGGGGTAGCGCATGAGCCCGACTCTATTCAATCGGCAGCGCAGCGGGGAGTAACAAGATCGTCGTGAATCCCGCCAGCGGCGGGGCCAGCCAGCGGCGCGCCCTGGCCTGCCCGATGGCGCGCACGCGCCGTTCGGCCTCGAGCTCGGCCAGCGCGCGCTGCACGGTACGCTGGCTCGCGCCCAGCGCCAGTGCGAGCGCCGAGGTCGACCAGGCTGCGCCGTCGGACAGCAGCGCCACCAGCGAAGCCTGTTCGCCGTCGATGGGCGGTGCCAGCACCACCACCGGACGCGCATCCAGAGGTTGGAGGATGAAGCCCTGCGGCGTGGCCTCGATGCGCGCCATCGGCTTGACGAGCGCGCGCAGCCGGCCGATCTCGACACGCAGCCGCGCGCGGTGCGTCTCGTCGGGGTCGCGGGTGCGGAAGGCGTCGGCGATCAGCGTGTCTCGGTCGACATCGCCGGGCCAGGCCGCGGCCAGCGCACGCGCCAGCGAGAACAGCACCGGCCGGCGTGCGAGCGAGCGCCAGGTGTCGCCACCTCCCACACCGCGGCGGCAGGCATCGACGACGAGCGCATCGGACGCGAGCAGCGCCTCGACCTCATCGAGGCGCAAGGCCTGTTCACCGCCAGCCGCAATGCGCCGTGCGGCGGGACGTTCGAGCGCGGCGCGCGCTTCCGCCACCTCGGCCAGCAGCGCCGGCACGCGCGCACGCCAGGCCGCGTCGTGCGCGCGGTCGAGTGCCGCGCGTGCCGCAGCGGTGCGCAGCGAACGCAAGGCCAGCTCCGCCGACGCCAGCTCGGCCACCGCCGACAGCAACGGCGGCAGGCTGTGTCCGTCGAGCAGCGACAGCGCGGCGGCGGCCTCGTCGAGCCGGCCGAGCAACAGCAACCGGCGTGCCGCGATGAGCCGCGCCTGCAGCGCATTGGCCAGGTCGTCGCGTGCTTCGAGCGTGGCCGCCGCCGCGGTCAGCGCGCGCGGCGAGCCGCCCAGGTCGCGCATCGCCAGTGCCACCTCGGCCTCGGCGACGACGCAACGTGCCCGCGCCAGTTCTTCGTGCGCCCCGAAGCCGCTCGCGGCACGCCGCAGCAGCTCGCGTGCGCGCGGGTGCTCGCCGAGTTGGGCCATCGCGATACCGCGCAGCGCGAGCGCCGGCGGATCGTCGCGCAGGGCCACGCGCTTGAGAGCACCCAGCGCGTCGCCGGCAGCGAGCGCGCGCGCGGAGGCGGCGATGAGGGAATCCATGGGGCGACAGGCTACAACACCGCCGGTGCGCCGCGGCCCGCCCCCTCACGAGGCGGCGTCTTCAGTCCAGCGAGATGCCGCGCTCACGGATCAGTGCGTGCCACTTCTTGGTCTCCGCGAAGGCATAGGTCTTCATCAGCACGCTGTCGCTCGGCACCGGCTCCCAGCCACCTTCCTGCAGCCGCTTGCGCACGCCCTCGTTGGCCAGCGCGGCCTGCATCTCCTTGGAAAGACGCTCCTGGATGGCGGCGGGCGTGCTGGCCGGCACCACCAGCCCCTGCCATGCGTAGGCCTCCGAATCCTTGAAGCCCTGCTCGCCCACCGTGGGCACGGCGGGCAGGATCGGCAGGCGCTTGGCGCTGAACGCCATCAGCGGAATGACCTTGCCCGACTGGATGGCGCTGAGCCCCGACGAGGTGTCCACCACCATCAGCGGCACCTGCCCGCCCATCACGTCCTGCAGCGCGGGCGCGGCGCCGCGGTACGGCACATGCATCGTCGACAGGCCGCTGCGGCTCAGGAACAGCTCCATCGCCAGGTGGTGCGGGCTGCCGTTGCCCGGCGAGGCGTACGACAGCGTGCCCGGCTTGCTCTTGAGCTGCTCCATCAGGGCGCCGATGGTCTTGAGGTTCGTCGAGGGCGCCGCCACCAGGACCAGCGGCGTGCGCGCCATCAGGCCGAGCATCGCGAAGTCGCGGTCGACGGCATAGGGCAGCTTCTTGTAGAGCGCGGGGTTGTACACGAGCACGCCGTTGTCGGCCGTGAACACGGTGTAGCCGTCGCCCGGCGACCGGGCCGTGACCTCGGCGCCGATGATGGCGCCGGCACCGGCGCGGTTGTCGACGATCACCGGCTGGCCGGCCTGGACCGACATCTGCGCGCCGATGGTGCGGGCCAGGAAGTCACTGCCGCCACCGGCGGGGTAGCCGACGATCCACTTGATCGGCTTGGACGGAAAGGCCTGCGCCTGCGCTTGCGCGGGAGCCCCCGCGAAAGCAAGCGCGGCGGCCGCGAGCGAAAGGAAACCGCGGCGCGCAAGGCGATGAGAAACGGGCATGAACGATGTCTCCTGGCAGTGGTTGTTGTGATGGCGCTGCGATTGGATGCGAGCTTCATTCATGGTTCAATCAGATATTTCTTTCCCACTTATCGGACAAACCGATGAATGTCACGTTGCGCCAACTGCGCGCCTTCATCGCGGTGGCCCGCGCCGGCAGCGTGACCGAGGCCGCCCTGCGGCTGCACATCACGCAGTCGGCGCTGAGCGGCCTCATCAAGGACCTGGAATCGAACCTGGGCGTGCAGATGCTTCATCGCACGACGCGCAAGCTGCAGCTCTCCAGCGCGGGCGAGGTGTTCCTGCCGATGGCCGAGCGCATCCTGCAGGACCTGGGCATGGCGCTCGATGCGGTGTCCGACCTGCGCGAGCTGCGCACCGGCACCGTGCGCATCGCAGTGCCGCAGGTGATGGCGTGCACCGTCATGCCGGAAATCATGGCCGCCTTCGCCCGGAAGTACCCCGGCATCCGCGTGCGCCTGCAGGACTCGATGGTCGAAAGCGTGCTGGGCCGGCTCATCAACGGCGACGTGGACCTGGCCATCGGCCCCGAGCGCGACGCGCCCGCCAACGTGGTGGCGCGCACGCTGTTCACCCTGCCCTTCCTCGCGGTGCTGCCCCCGGGGCATCCGCTCACCAAAAAGCAAAGGGTCGCCTGGAGCGACCTGGTCCGCTACCCCGTGATCTCGCTGCAGGGCGAGTACACGCAGCTGCTCAGTGCCGAGCTGTATGCATCGCCGGGCCGGCTGGAGTTCAGCCCGACGCATGAAGTCGCCTTCCTGACGACGGCGCTGAGCATGGTCGAGCACGGCCTGGGCGTGACCACCTGCCTGCCCTATGCGGGCGAGCTGCTCCAGCGTCAGAAGCTCGAATTCCGCCCGCTCGTCACGCCCGTGCTCAGCCGCAAGTTCCAGGTGTGGCTCAACAAGGACCGGGGGCTCTCGCCGTCGGCGCAGGAGTTTCTCGACTTCCTGCTGCAGCACATCGAAGACCACCCGGCACCCGAGGTGCGCGCGTTCCGCAAGGCGCGCTGATCACGCGCGCAGCGGGACTCAGCTGCTGCCAGCGCCCATCGCGGGCGCCTGCACCCTCGCCGCCAGCCGCGTGCCGCCATCGTCCGCATCGATCTGCAGCGTGCCGCCGATGCGTGCCATGCGCGCCTGCATGCTGCGCAGGCCCAGTCCGCCGATCGATGAGGCGACTGTCACCGCGTCGAAGCCCACGCCGTCGTCCTCGACGCTCAGCAGCACGCCCGCTTCGCCGTCGGCCAGCAGCTGCACGCGCAGGGTCCGCGCGCGGCTGTGCTTCACCACGTTGGCCAGCGCCTCCTCGAGCAGGCGCGTGAGGCCCAGCACCTGGCGCGCAGACAGCGCACAGGGCCAGGCCGCGGGGGTCTGCCAGTGGCTGCGCACGCCCATCTCCTCGAACAGGCGACCGAAGCGGTGGCGCATGGGCGCCAGCCATTGCGTGGGCGTGGCGGCCACCGGGGCCGCGCCGCCGCTGTGGGTGTCGATGATCTGGCGCAGGTCGTCGCGCAGCGACTTGAACATCGACAGGTACTGCGGCCGCTGCAGCGCCTCGCCCGACTGCTCCACCAGCGCGATCGAGCGCACCAGCGAACTGCCCAGGCCGTCGTGCAGGTCGTGCGCCACGCTCAGGCGCTCGTGCAGCCGCACGTTGTCGAGCTCCAGGCGGTGTTCGCGGCTGAGCGTGTCGGCCAGCTCGGTGCGCGCCCCACGCACTTCGCGCGCCAGCTCGTCGTTGAAACTCTCGACGCGGCGCAGGCTGCGCGTGAAGCCGCCCGCCAGGATCAGCGACATGCCGATCATGATCAGCGGCGCCGTGACCACGGTGTAGCCGAAGCGGTCGTCGATGACGCGCAGGATCATCAGCGCGTCGTGCACCGCGGCCACCAGGAAGCCGAAGGCGCACAGGGCCAGCAGCAGGTGCTCGGTTTTCTTCGTGTCGAGCGCGCGCAGGATGAACTGCACGCACACGGCCATGAAGAGCAGCGAATACACGATGAACACCGCCAGCGTCGCGACCGACAGCGCAGGCTGCGGCAGCAGCGCGATCGCCGCCACGGCCAGCGCCGCCACCGACCACAGCGCGCGGCTCAGGCGCGGAAAGCGCTGGCCGCCAAAGTGCCACATGAACATGCAGAAGCAGCTCACGTACAGAACCATCCAGGCCGTGATCCAGCGCGACCAGGCGTCGGTGGAGGCGAACGGCCACGGCAAGGTACTGACCACGGTGTTGCTCGCGAACACCAGCCAGGCGATGGCGCTGAGCGCGTACCAGCCGTAGGCGACCTCCTGCCGGCGCATGAGCCACAGCACGAGGAAGAAACAACCCAGCGTGATCGAGATGACGAGGTTGACCGCGGGCAGCACGCGCGCGAACAGGCGGCGCTCGTCGTGGTACGCCACCGCCGCGTCCGCCGTGCCGAGCACCACACGGCCCAGCCCCGAGCCGTACATGCTGCCGCCCACCACCTGCACCCACAGCGTGTTGGTGCCGGGGTTCAACGCGGCAGCCGGCAGGAAGAAGACGCGCGGCGTGTTCCAGCTGCGGCTCAGTGGCTCGACCAGGCTGGCGTCGCGCCAGAGCAGGTTGTCGTTCAGCGAGATCGCGCCGGCCATGCTCAGGTAGTCGAAGGCCACGCCCAGCTGCGGCGCGTCGTCGCGGCCCGCGCAGGGGCGCTGCCAGTCGATGCGGTACCACACGATGCCTTCGAAGCCGGGCCAGCGCGAGGCCCAGTGGTCGGGCAGCGTCACCGGCTGCCAGCCGTCGATGGGCGGCGGTGCTTCAGGCCCCGCGCCGGCGGTGGCGCGCACGGCCCGCACGCTGTCGATGTGCGGTGCGCACGCCTCGGCCGCCCCGGCCGCCGCAGCCGCGTGCGCGAACAACCACCACAGGCTCAGGCCAGCAAGCCACGCGAACGCGCTGCGAAAACGGCGCGCGTGCGCGAGGAAACGGTGAGCTTGCGGTAGATGTTCTTGATGTGGCATTCGACGGTGTGCCGCGACAGGAAGATCTGCTCGGCTATCTCGCGGTTGGTCAGGCCTTCGGCAACCAGCTGGAGGATCTGCAGTTCGCGCGCGGTCAGCACATCTTCGCCGACGCGCCCCGGCGTGGCCGGCGGCGCCTGCGTGAGATCGAGGATGCGCCGCGCGATGAAGGGATCAATCGGTGCCCCGCCGCGCAGCACGCTGCGGATCGACAACAGCAGCTCCAGGTCGTCGCGCTCCTTGAGCACGTAGCCGGTGGCGCCGGCGCGCAGCGCGTTGAGGATGAGGTCGTCGGTGCTCCAGGCGGAGATCACGAGGATGCCGGGGCCGTCGTCCGCGCTCATGGCCGCACCGGTCGGCGCGCTCATCTGCGCGATCAGCTCCACGCCGTTGCCGTCGGGCAGGCCCAGGTCGACCAGCGCCAGCGCGAAGGGCTGGCGCGCGAGTTCGATGCGCGCATCGGCCAGCGTGGCCGCGAGCACCAGCACGTCGTTGCCGTAGCCCAGCTGGTTCAGGATGCCGACGATGCGCCGCTGCATCAGCGCGTCGTCCTCGACGATGAGCACGGGCGCCGGCAGGTCGGGGCTGGGCGGCGGCGTCATCGCCGGGCCGTCGGGGTGGGGAGAGAAAGCGGGCATCAGGACGGTTCGGACAAGGGGGCAAGCATGCCCGAATCATCACCCAGGCTCCGCGCGCGAAGGTGCAGTGTCCCCTTGCGGCGGCTCTGCGGCCATCACCAGATCTGGGGGTTCTGACGGCGTGGCGCGGCATCGGTCGGCCTTCGCCTACAGACAGGCACCATGCGAGCGGACATGGTGGGGTCATGACTCATCCGATCGAACTCATCATCGACGAGCCGGCTCCCGGATCCTTTGTCTGGCGGCTGCTTGAAACCGACACCGACGGTGCGCATCCCACCGTCCTTCGCTGCGCCTTCGACCCGGTCGAGAGCTACGAGCTCGCCCTGGCCTCGGGACAGCGCGCCCTGCGCAGCGAGATGCGCGCGCACGGCACTACAACGGAAGGCCACTGAGCGTCAGCATGCGCTGACGGCGGCTTCGCGAGGCGTCCTACCGCTCTCGCGCCGTCGCTTCCTAGGATGGTTTTCGGGCGCCGGTTCTCTTGCGCTTGTCGCAGTGAAGCAACCGCCGGCGCCTTCAAGGAGATGACCATGCAAAGAAAGCTCATGTGGATGTGCGCCGTTGCCGTGTCCTGTCTCACGGCCGTCTCGGCGCAAGCGCAGGTGAACCCGCCGCCCGCGGCCACGGTCGATCCGGCGGTCGCCGAATACAAGGCGGCCCGCGACAAGATCTCGGCCGACTACAAGGCCGACCGCGCCGCTTGCGATGCCATGAAGGACAACGCCAAGGACGTCTGCGTCGAGGAAGCCAAGGGCAAGGAAAAGATCGCCAAGGCCGAGCTCGACCAGAAGATGAAGCCCAGCGACGGCAACGCCCGCAAGGTGGCCGAAGCCAAGGTGGAAGTGGCCTACAGCATCGCCAAGGAAAAATGCGACGACCAGAAGGGCGAAGCCAAGTCGACCTGCGTGAAGCAGGCCAAGGCCGACGAAAGCAAGGGCATGGCCGAAGTCAAGGCGATGAAGAAGTAACCAGCCGGGCCGCAGCCCTTCCCGTTGGCGTTGGCCGGGGGCGGTCGCATACTCGACAGATGCCCTCCTCTTCCACGCGTCCACGGGTCTACCTTGCCGGCCCCGACGTGTTCCGGCCCGACGCCGCGCAATACTTTGCCGCGCTGGCCCTGGCCTGCGACGCGCTCGGCATGACGGCCGTGCCGCCGTTCGACGGCAAGGCGGCCGGCCCCGACCCCGCGCGCCGGATCTACGAGGAAAACATGAAGCTGCTGCGGTCGGCGGACGGCGTCATTGCCAACCTCGCGCCGTTTCGCGGGCTGGAGCCCGACTCGGGCACGGTGTTCGAGGTCGGCGTGGCCATTGCCCTGGGCCTTCCGGTGGCCGCCTACGGCGTTCCGCCAGGCACCTATGCGCAGCGCGCCGCCACGGCGGGCGTCGTTGGCCGCGACCCGGACGGCAGCTTGCGCGACCCCGAGGGCACGCTGATCGAGGATTTCGGGCTGCCGCTGAACCTCATGCTCGCCTGTTCGGTGTGCTTTTCTGACTTGGCGACCGACGCCTTGCGGGTACTGGCCGAGGTGTTGGGGTCTGCGCCTGCGCAGCGGCAGTGAGTCAAAATTCGTGAAATAAGTCACAAATCAAAGGCGGGGTATCACCAATTTTGGGGAGCACACCCCTAGAAGTAAGCCTTTCAGCCTCTTTTTGCGTTGGACATGCCAACGCCCCAAAAAGGAGGCCCGGATGCCCCCCTCAGATCAACAAGCAGTTTTCGAAGCGGCGGGCCGCCTGGGTTCCATGGAGGTCCTGACCACGCAGACCAGCGCCGTCGTCTCGATGCTGCGCGCGCTGTACGCCGCGCACCCCGAGCCGGCCAAGGTCCGATACCACTTCGACCGGCTGATCGGCCAGCTGCTGACCAGCCCCTACCTCAGCCACGACCCGGATCACGCGCTGATCCTCCAGGACACGGCCGCGACCCTCGTGCGGCCACCGCTCGAACCCGACCCGGTGCGCTGAGCATCGGATGCACACCCAGGAGACACTGAAATGAGTTTTGAAAAAATCAAGCTCCGGTTCGGCCGGTCGTTCCGTCGCGGCGATCGCGTCGTCTGCGAAGGCCGGCTCGGCACCATCACCGGAGCGACCTATCCGCATGTGCGGGTGCGCTTCGACGGACGGCAGATTGCGGTGCCTTGCGATCCTTGCGAACTGCATGTGGGCACAGCGCCGATCGCGACGCTGTCCGCGCTCGAACCGCAGCCGTCCTGAAGACATCGCCTCGCCGTTTCGGCGGGGCAGCCACGCGCACGCGTCGCGCGCGGACGCAAAAAAGCCCCGACTGGCGGGGCTCTTTTGGGCTGTTTGATCACTGCAAGGTGATCAGGAAGCCAATCCTGGCGGAACCGGATGTTTACGCCCCTACACCTTGCCACGCTTGAGGTGATCCGCTCCCTTCGTCACGCGGTACACAGCACGCTTCACAACCGACTCGGAAACACCGTTGCGTTTGGCTAATTCGCGGTAGGTCACCCCACCCGCCCGGTACTCAGCAACCACCCGAGCCTCAGCCCCCGTCTCCAAACTTCGCACGCGCCCTGGCTCCCTGCCCCGCTCCCGTGCCGCGATCTGCCCAGCAATAGATCGCTCCCGAATCATCGACCGCTCCAGCTGCGCTACAGCGCCCAGCATCTGAACGACAAAGAGCCCCATGCTGCTCGTCGTATCAAGCGGCTCAGTCACACTCTTGATCGTGGCCCCCACCCGCTCCAGGCGCCGCAATATGTCCAGCAGGTCAAAGAGACTTCGAGCGATGCGGTCGATCTTGTAGACCACCAGCACATCCCCCCGAGACAGCAACGACAAGCAGCGCGCCAGCTCAGGGCGGCCCTTTTGCGACGCGCCACTGGCCTTTTCCTGAAGGATGACGTCGCACTTAGCCCTATTCAACGCGTCAAGCTGAAGGTCGTTTTCTTGTTCGCGCGTGGACACGCGCGCATACCCGTACATCGTCATAAATCGCCCCATGAGGCGGGATCAAGGGCGCGACCTCCGAAATTAGAGACGCCCAACCCCCACGCGCCTAGGCGCTGTACATTTCGACACATGACGAAGCTACTCACAGCCCTCGCCTTCGCTTCTTCGGCCGCATTTGCCCAACCCGTCGAACTCAATAGGTGCCAAACGGACAACACCTTCGCCTACTGGACACCGAACGAATGCGCACCGGACGACAAGCTCACCGGCTCCTTCAGAGGGCGCGAAGCACGAAATTTCACAGAACACGTGAAACGAGCAGAGTGCATGTGGCGAGCGATGGCCGCTGACCGAAAACTCCGCGGAACACCTCAGCCGGGCGCTCCCCGACGAGCAACACCCCATCCGGAATGCGACTACCCGCCAGCGAACTAGCAATCAGCACCTCACCACCGGGTCAGGTTCGCTGTAAAGCAGCCACACCGTGTTGAGCTTATTGCACGTGTGTTGCACTACCACATGCCCCTCTGGTAGATCCCACGCCATCGCGATTGCGTCTGCTAGACCGACACCGGGAAACTCCATCGTCATCGCAGGCGGAGGTGTCAGGCCCCGCGTGCTGTCCCACATGCGCGAGCCGAACTCGCCGTTCTCGTGGTCCTTGGTGAGGTACTTCGAGATATAGCCCGCGATCTTGGCAGGGCTGCGATAGCGGTTGAAGCGGCCACCCTTGCCGCCCACATAGCACATGCCGTTGTTCGCGCCCACCACGTCACGCCACATCGCGGTCCCCACCTTCCAGCTCAGCACCTTCGCGCCCCGAAACTGCATGAGCCGGGGAAGGCGATCACAGGCCACGTGGACGTGATACGCGCCGCGTTCCTGCCGTTCGAAGCCCCACACCCCACGGAAGCCCGGAAGGGCCTTGCGCATCTTGCGCAGCCACGCCGCGAAGTGTTTCCGGCATAGGGCAAGGTCACCTTGGTTCGCCCTGTACGTGAGGGTCAGCATTTCATTGAACCCAGCTTCTTTGATCTTCCAGCGGCAATTGCGTTTGGCCCGCTGGCCGGACTTCCATCGCGCACGCTCAGCCCGTTCCTTGAGCCGTTCCTGTTCCAGGAGCGTGCCCGACTGGTCGACCTCCTCGACCCAGCAATCAGGGTCGTCTACGTCGACCGTGGGGATGTAGAGGTAGCGAGGCTGAATCAGCGTCTCGCGCTGGCCATTGGCGAAATGCTGGGTGCGCACCTTGACGCCATCCCGAACTTTCTCGCACCAATAGCCCTTGTGCTTTACCATCGCGTTCATATCGCAGTCCTTGAATCGTTGCGGTATCTGTCCCGGGTGGCCTGCCAGCTACGCCGGGACTTTCTTTTGGCCCTTCGGGCCTGACTCTCAACCTACCGTTTGCACCTCGACCGCCTGCTGTTTGCATGTGCCGGTCGTAATGTGTTCTTTTAATAAATTAAGGCCGCGCTGCGCGCGGCCTTGGTCCGCACTCCGTGCTGGCCCTGCGGCCTCCTCCGCGCGTGCCTCATCGCACCCACAGCCACACACCAACGACAGGAGCCCGCAGCCGCGGGCGTTTGCTTGGCCGGCCAGAGAGAAGGCAGGGGCACGTGATGCAGACAGCACCAGAGACGAGACGCCTACGCCACAAGGGCTTCGGCGGTTTTGCTTTGCAGTAGCGCAAGAGCTGGCGCAGGGGCACGTCACAACGCCGCCCATCGCTTGAAAGCCGCACGTTTCGCAGCAGCACCCGCAACCAGGTCGACGTAACTGTCGCGGTCCTGGCTCGACGTAACTGCGCAGCCAGGTCGGAGTAACACGGAGCCGGCGCACTTGCGAGCGATGCTCACGAGGAACTCAGCAAATCGGGGCGGCGTACGCTCACGATCCGCAGGCGACAGAAGCATGGTCCGCCCGGCCGCTCGGTGTAACTGCACAGGCAACTCGCCAACATCTGCACGAGTGCATCCGACGATGTAGAGATAGGTCGGCTTCGGCGCGGGATGACCCCACCAGCCTTGATCAACCACGAGCGTGAAGCCGCCGAACCCATCGCAGCCTTGCGCAGCTCGGGGTAACTGCTTCGCAGCCCAGAGCTTCGAGCCCACAGGATGCTCCAGCACGCCACCGCAACGACGCACCGTGTCCACTGCAAACAGCGCCAACGCCTTCTCATCAGGACGTGGCTTCGCGAGATGCGACAAGCGACCCCATCCACGACACGGCGGGTGCGCAACAACTGGCGATCGCTCGGTGTAACTGCGGGCATCGCGCTTCGCATCCCAGCAATCGACGCCAGCCAGGTCGAAGTAACAAGAGTCCGAACGAACGAACAACGCAGCCACCCCAGCTTCGAGTAACTGCATCACTGCCCACCCGTTTGGAACGACCACTTCGAGCCCGGTTGCACGCGCGGCTGCGGCTCGGAGGCCGGTGCGGCTGCGAGCGACGTAGCCGTCCCCAACGACTTGCCCCCGTTGTCGATCAAGACAACAGCGGGAGGCGCAGGAAGGGCCGTTTCCGGGGCATGGCGGGGGGTCTGCGGCTGATCGAAGGCCTTGCGCTCACCCTCAGCCGCAAACGCGTAGAACGCGCCATGGTTCACGAGTGCCTCGCACATCGCCTTGTCGATGGGGTACGGGGTCGCGTCCTGGGTAAAGCACTTGCACCCCTTCGAAGGCATCGAAACACAAGCCGCAGCCACGGGGACACGCTTCGGCTCGGTCAGCTTATCGTAGGCCGGCGCCGTGTGCATGAAGCCGGCAATGCGCGGGCGATAAGCCGAGGCGTACTCCGCAGCGGTCATCACGTGATCGCGCTGGCCGCCCGCACCCGTGACGGGCCCACTCTGCACCTGCCCCGTGGCCGTGAGAGCCGCCGTAGGGTTCTTGTGAGTGCGATCCCACATCAGCTTGCCAGCGAAAAACATCATCGACAGCGCGACGGGCACACCGACCACGACCATCCAGAACTGGCGCGGAATCTTGCGCTTACCGGTGTGCAGCTCCGCACTGTCGTACCAGTCATAGACCTCCTTCGGCTGACCACGCATCGTGACTTGCGCGGTCTTTCCCGAACCGTCTTTCTCGCACTGGTTGTTGACCGCCGACCACTGCAACACGCTGGTCTGATTCGACGCGCCGAACGCACGCTTCAAGTGCTGGTGCCAGCCCGGCGAGCCGACGAGCTTGGTGACGAAGCTATCGATGTTGCTGGGGTGTTGAGTCAGCAAGTAGAAGTCCATGCCGCGCGCACGATGCTCCGCGAGTCGGCTGACAGGCTGCGGCACGACAGATCCGTTAGGCCGCTTCGGCAGATAGTTGTGACACTCATCACCGAGAAAGATCGTGCCATCAGGCTGCGCCCACCAGTCCTTGAACTGGCACGTGGTCCAACCGAACTCGCGCACTTTCTCAGGCTTGATCCGCACGTATTGCCGCGTGGGGTCATCAGCGTCGCCAACGATGACGCACACCGGGCGCAACTCCGCGAGCTGCTTCTCGCGAACGTCCTTGAGTGTGAAGAGCGATTTGCAGGAGCCGTTCGCCCCAGTGCGCAGGTACAGCATTACTTCATCACCCAGCGCTTGACCTTGTCACCCGTGACACCAGTCACGACCGCACGCGCAATGATCGCGCTGGTGACGATGCTGATGGCCACACCGACTTTCATATACGAGAGCAGGCTGACCACATCGCCTCCCATCCCCTGCAACGCAGCAACCGCTTGCCCCTTGAGGTAGCCAAGGCTCGCGTTCATCCCGGTGTACGTGGCAACACCGATGCCGAGGCGCAGAAGCACTTGCCCGGCAACGCTCCCCGCCACCCACAGCAGACCACGAAGAACCAACGCAACGATTGCCGGCATGACTACCCCCGAGTGACGATTCGGGCCGCCAACAGGAAGGCGACGGCCACGAGGATTTGCCCGAAGACCGCTAGCGGGTCACAGAGCACGTTGAATGGCAGGGCCACGCTGTAGCCGCGCACGGTGACGGTCTTGTTCAAGCTACACCCGCCACCACCGAGCGCGTCGGACGTATCGAAGCTACCCGCGCCGATAGTGAACTCAGCGTTGTGGGGGCTATTGGCCATCACGTTGTCAGCTTTCTGGCCCTCAGCAGTGAGCCACGTGGACGGTTCGCCATCAGTACGCAACACCTCGCAATTGCGCTTGTGCTGTTCTTCCGCCATTGCGTTCAACACGGGGTCGTCACTCACCGCCTTGAAACCGCCAGCGCACGAACCACCAAAGCTTGAATCAGCCCCATCACCGTCGCACTGCTTGTCCTTCGGGTTCTTTTCACAGAAGCCGGACTGCGCCTGCGTGGACGAACCGCTACCAGTGCCAGTGCACGTCGTCCGAGACTGACCGCCGACTGTCGTGGTGCCAGAGGTTTGACCACTCGGGCACGTGTTGTTGCCCGGCGCATTTGTTGTCACGTTCGTGGTGTTCGTCGTCGTCGTGCACTGCCCTTGCTGGCATGTGGTCCTGCCTGTCTGCGTCGAAGTGGTAGACGAGCCATCCGAGTTGTTCACCGTGGTCGAGCCATTACCCGGCGCGGGCGTGCTGGTCTGTGTCCCGCTACCCGTAGGTGCGCAAATACGCGTGCCGTTGAACTCCCCAGGAGCCTGACCCTCCGGGCAACGCGCGGGCACCGGTTGACCGGGTGACGGTGGCTTGTCCGGGTTCAATGGGTCCTGAATGGGACGAGGCGCCGGACTATCCCCACTCTCTCCCGTGCCTACGCACGAAGACGCACGACCACCAGTGAAGTAAGAATTGCCTTTGCACGTATACCCCGCCTGCCCCGCAGCCTGCTCTGTGAAGTCGCATACCGCAACCGTTTGACACGTTTCGAGCGCACCAGGCTGACCGAAGCACGAATAGTTATTGCCCTTTGTGACTGACGCCCACTCGATCATCCCGACGATGGCACCCTTCAAAGCAGCGCATGGGTCCGGAGGCGCCTCGCACGCCGTGTGTGCCGCGTTCTCCACATAAGACGCTGCACACTGACATCCACCAGCAACCTGCGTGCTATTGGCCGGGCAAGTCAAACCACCCTTGATCGCGTAACCATTGGCGTTGTTCGTGAAAACGGCACCAGTGGACTTGTTCGTCAGGTTTGCGTAGCACTGCCAAGAATTACCGCTGCTGCCGAACGGAGCATTACTCACATACGCAGCTGAATAAGGACCACTCTGCGTGTTGTAAAAACTCTGAAAAGCTGAACAGGCACCATCGACCGTTGGATAAGCAGTGCTACCGATGAAACCACCATCAGAAGCGGTCCCCGGCATATACCCACTGGCCTGCGGGATAAGAGCGCTTGCCGACAGCGACAGGCCGAGCAATGCGAAGGCAACGATCAGGCGGTAAAGATGAGCCATAGCGCCCCACAGATCGCGATGATGGAGAAGATTCCCATGAGGTCCTGCCTTGTGCGAAGCAGCCAGGTCGAAGTAACAGGCTGCTTTGAACAAGGCACCCGATGCGTCCACCGGGTGCGCTCAGCGGGGGATCAGCTCAGGGCCGAACGCACCCACTTGAAAGCCTTCACAGCGCCGTAGATCAGCAGCACGGCCACGCCGATCAGGCCCACCGGCGCGGCCTGCGCGCCAATGTCGGTCACGACTGCGCCAACGTCCACGGCAGCAGCGTTCGCACCACCAGCGAGGGTCAGGACACCAGCGGCAGCGAGGCCGCGAATCACGTTTGCGTTCATTTCAGTTTTCCTACTCAGGTTGATTTCCATCGGAAGTGTTGAGGGTTCGCAGGACCATTCGCACGGCCCAACCAACCACCCATACCGCGCTGATGGCGAGCGCGATTTGTGCGCCTTCTTCCAGCGTTAGCTGCAAGGGAGGCAGAGAGAGTTCGTGCACCACGGTGACGGTGCACGCGGATGCGCAATCGATGACGGTGGGGTCAGCCATAGCAGGCCTTGAGCGAGCCGACCAAGGCAACCGCAGCGAGCGCGCCGAGCTTCCATACGAAGCTGCGACCGAAGGTGCGAACGAGCCAGCGCATCACTTGTTCTCGTGCGCCGCGTAGGCATCAGACTGGCCCTCACCTGTCAGCTGCATCTGCATCGCGCGCTCACGTGCATCTGCCAGCCGATCCGACGACGAACCAGCACCCCCGCCCGACGCAGACGGGCCAACTTCGAGCAGGTCGCGCAGCACCCGGAAAGCACTGATCGCTCCCCAAATTCCGAGGCAAGCAACGCCCACCAGCGACACCGCTTGCGCATGCTCAAGCACGGCATTGCCCAGCGCGGAAACATCGATTGCAGCCATGGCGGTCCCCTTGGTCAGTGGCTCAAGCCACGAATGCACGGCACCCGCGAGTGATCACGACGGCGGGCGCGTTCAACGCGCATGCGGCGCTCAGCGTGCTCGGATGACCACCACGCGAAGGCGCAGAAGCCCAGCCCGATCAGCAAGCCCAGCAGCGCAGCAGCCATGACGTGCTCAGTGGCGAACATCAGGTGCCCGCAGCGGCAGATTGCGCGCCACGCTTCGGGGGCAGAGGCGTGAGGCCCACGAGCTTCGCGACGATGCGGCCTTGGTTCTCGCCGAAGGACGCGGCCTCGAGGGCGAACGAGCCGGTGTAGGTGCCGGGCTTCGCGGACTCTTCGAGTTGCTTCGGAATGACGAGCACGCCGACCGCCGCCACGGTGCCGTCGTCGTTGATTAACACGCACTGCGCCTCGGGAATCTTGTACGGCTGGCCGGACTTCTTCGAGGTGCCCTCTTTCGTGTTGACGACGAGGATTTGAAGGATGGATTGCATGGTGTATTGCCCTTGAGAAGACACAGCCAAATCGACTGCCGGATGCTCGCGTTCGAAGCGAGCAACGAGCGGGCGACTCAGCCAGTTAGGCATGCACCACACACAGCAGCAGGCCGCCGCGCTCACGAACGGCCTCAACCGTCCGGCCAAGCTCCCGTTCGACGGCGAAAAAAGCAACCGCCAGCGCGTCGTGCCGCGCAGCGCAACGCACAACATCCTTCGCGATAGGCCGCTTACGCGCCTGCTTCATGCATTCCGCTTCCATGACCGCCAACGAGGCGGCCTCACGGCGAAACGACGGCAACCAAACGTCGCCTAGGCGGCCCTTGTCGATGGTCAGGGGAAGGCTCGCCACTTCGGGGAGCGGGAGGGTGCGGCTGTCTGTTTGGTCGCGCATGGAGGGGCCTCGGTTGAGAGCCGCTGCTTCTGGCAGTAGCCCTTTCGGGCGCGGCTCCTAAAATGAGCAATCTGCAACCTATCGCAAACTGCAACACCCCGAGCCTACACCACCATGTCGCAACTTGCAACACCCCTTACCGTCGCCGAACTCATTGAAGCCGCAGCCAAGGTCGCAGGCAGCCAAGTGAAGCTTGCCGCCCTGCTAGACACGACCGCACCAACGCTGATACAGATGAAACAGGGAAAGCGCCCGTGTAACTGGCGGGTCCGCGGAAAGCTTCGCGCCGTGCTGGGAGAAGACCCGACCAGGGCATTCATCGCTGCGATGGCCGAGGACCTAGAACAGTCCGACAACACAGACGAAAAAAAAGCCGCCGATGGCTTCAGAGCCATGCTGGCAGCGTTTCCAGAAGAGCATGAAAAAAGCCCCGTCGATCGTGAGATCAACGGGGCCCAATCAAATTGGCGGAACCGGAGGGATTCGAACCCTCGATGAGGCTCTACACCCCATACTCCCTTAGCAGGGGAGCACCTTCGGCCACTCGGTCACAGTTCCTGAAAGCAACCGCAATTATGCCATTACTTAAGCGCTCGGTTGGTCCAGATCGAACGCTTTATGCAGTGCGCGCACTGCCAATTCCATATATTTTTCGTCGATCACGACCGAGGTCTTGATTTCGCTGGTCGAGATCATCTGGATGTTGATGCCCTCTTCGCTCAACACACGGAACATCTTGCTCGCCACACCCACGTGGCTGCGCATGCCGATACCCACGATGCTGACCTTGCAGATCTTGGTGTCACCCACGATTTCGGTCGCGCCCAGCGAAGGCATCACCTTCGACTCCAGCAGTTCGACCGTGCGCGCGAACTCGTTGCGATGCACGGTGAAGCTGAAGTCGGTCTTGCCGTCCTTGCTGAGGTTCTGGATGATCACGTCGACTTCGATGTTGGCGTCTGCCACGGCACCGAGGATGTGATACGCGATGCCCGGCTTGTCGGGCACGCCGAGCACCGAGATCTTGGCTTCGTCGCGATTGAATGCGATGCCGGATACGACGGCTTGTTCCATGTTTTCGTCTTCCTCGAAAGTGATCAGCGTGCCGGACTTGGCCTCTTCATTGATGTCGATGTCCCATGCGGTGAAGCTCGAGAGTACACGCAGCGGCACCTTGTACTTGCCGGCGAATTCCACCGAGCGGATTTGCAGCACCTTGGAGCCGAGGCTGGCCATTTCGAGCATCTCTTCGAAGCTCACCGTGGTCAGGCGGCGCGCATCGGGCTCGACGCGCGGGTCGGTGGTGTAGACGCCGTCGACGTCGGTGTAGATCAGGCACTCGCTGGCCTTCATGGCCGCTGCGATGGCCACGGCCGAGGTGTCGCTGCCGCCACGGCCCAGCGTGGTGATGTTGCCCTCGTCGTCCACACCCTGGAAGCCGGTGATGACCACCACGCGGCCGGCTGCGAGGTCGGCGCGCACCTTGGCGTCGTCGATGCTCTCGATGCGGGCCTTGGTGTACGAGTTGTCGGTGCGCACCGACACCTGCCAGCCCGCGTAGCTCACCGACTCCACGCCCTCGGCCTGCAGCGCCATCGCCAGCAGTGCCGACGACGCCTGTTCGCCGGTCGAGGCGAGCATGTCGAGTTCGCGGTGATAGGCCACGCCGGGTTTGCCCGGGGAGAGCTCCTTGGCAAGACCGAGCAGGCGGTTGGTTTCGCCGCTCATGGCGCTGGGCACCACGATCATCTGGTGACCCGCACGCGCCCATTTGGCGACGCGCTTGGCGACATTGCGGATGCGCTCGGTCGAGCCCATCGACGTGCCGCCGTATTTGTGAACGATCAATGCCATGGATGAAATCAGAGAAAGATAAAGGGCCGCCTGGAAAGCGGCGCCCTGCAAGCCGTCAGAGCGAAGTCTTCAGCGAGGGCGGGGCATTGTACCAATGCAGCCGCTCTCCCCTGCGCTCGGCGAAGCCCGCGCCCACCTTGAGGTGGATGCGGTGGCCGCGTGTGGCGCAGGCGCGGACCTGGTCCAGCAGCTGGTCGAGCTGCGCCGCGCTCGGTGCGCAGCCGTGCGACTGCATGAGCCAGTGGCGCAGCACGTTGGCCTGGCGCGCGCGGGACAGCGCCTGCAGCGGCCGCAGCTGCGGCGGTTCACCGACCACGGCCAGGTCCTGCGCCGCCAGTTCGCCCAGCAGCTGCTGGGCCTGCGCCGCGTGGCCGATGCTGCGGGCGAAGGTCGCACGAAACTGCGGGAAGGTGTCCGCCAGCGCCGGCAGCAGCACGGCGCGGATGCGGTTGCGGGTGTAGCGCGCGTCGGCGTTGCTCGGGTCTTCGATCCACGGCAACTGCTGCTGCGCCAGCCAGCTGCGGATGTCGGCCGCCGGCACCGCGAGCAGCGGCCGGTGGATGTTCAATCCGTCGCGTACGGCATGCGCGGGCATGGCGGCCAGGCCCGGCAGGCCGGCGCCGCGGGACAGCGCCAGCAGCAGCGTCTCTACCTGGTCATCGGCATGGTGCCCCAGTGCGATGGACGACACCGCGGGCCGCGCGCCATCGGCCTGCGCCATGGCGGCATACCCCTGGTAGCGCGCACGGCGCGCCGCATCCTCGGGACTGTCGCCCAACGCATGCCGCGCATCGACCCGGTGCGTCACCAACGGCACACCGAGCCGCTCGCAGACCTGCGCGCACTGCCGCTCGAAGTCGTCGGCCGCGGCCTGCAGCCCGTGATGCACATGGAAGGCGATCACCTGCCCCGGCCATCGCGCCGCGCAGGCCGCGAGCAAGGCGGTCGAATCCGCACCGCCGCTGAAGCCGACGGCCAGCGGCAGGCTCGCCGGTTCGAACGCGGCCATGGCGCGTTCGAAGGCTTCGCTCATGCTGGAAAAGGGAAAGCCGCTCAGCGGCTGTTGTCGGCCTTGGTGTCGTTGAACCGGCCGTAGCTCTGCAGGCGCTCGTAGCGGCGGTCCAGCAGTTCCTTCGTCTTCAGGTCGCTGACCTGACGGAAGGCGTCGTTGAGCGCGCGCTTGAGAAACGCAGCCATCTGGCGATGGTCGCGGTGCGCACCGCCGACGGGTTCGTTGACGATCTTGTCGACCAGGCCCAGCGCCTTCAGGCGGTGCGCCGTGATGCCCAGTGCATCTGCAGCTTCCTGCGCCTTGTCGCTGGTCTTCCAGAGAATGGACGCGCAGCCTTCGGGGCTGATCACCGAGTAGATCGAGTACTGCAGCATCACGAGCTGGTCGCCGACCGAAATGGCCAGCGCGCCGCCCGAACCGCCTTCGCCGATGATGGTGACGATGATGGGTACCTCGAGCTGGGCCATCTCGAAGATGTTGCGGCCGATAGCTTCCGACTGGCCGCGCTCTTCGGCGTCGATGCCGGGGTAGGCGCCGGGCGTATCGACGAAGGTGAACACCGGCAGCTTGAATTTCTCGGCCGTCTTCATGAGACGCAGCGCCTTGCGGTAACCCTCGGGCTTGCTCATGCCGAAGTTGCGCGCGGTGCGCTCCTTCGTGTCGCGGCCTTTCTGGTGACCGAGCACCATGCAGGGCACGCCATTGAAGCGCGCGAGACCACCGACGATCGACAGGTCGTCCGAGAAATGGCGGTCGCCATGCAGCTCGACGAAGTCCGTGAAGATTTCGTTGACGTAGTCGAGCGTGTACGGGCGCTCCGGATGCCGTGCGATCTTGGTGATCTGCCAGGGCGTCAGGTCGCTGTAGATGTCTTTGGTGAGTTGCTGGCTTTTCTTGCCGAGCTGATCGATTTCTTCCGAGATGTCGACCGCCGATTCGGTCTGTACATAACGCAGTTCTTCGATCTTTGTTTCGAGTTCAGCAATGGGCTGCTCGAAGTCGAGGAAGGTTCGTTTCGCCAACGTCTTCTCCTGTTTATTTCATCAATTGACCGGCCATCCGGCTCTTTTGCATTTATTCCAGAAACACCGAGGAACCGGCTTTGCCGGGCCTGCGGTGTTGCCCCCTCGAAGGGGGTTGGCGAAGCGACACGAAGTGCGCGAAGCCTGGGGGTGATCCTTAGTAAACGACCGGCACGGGGTCCAGCGATCGCCAAATATACCAAGTCGCCACGCTGCAATACGGCGCCCAGGCCACGGCGACATCGCGGGCATCGCTGCGGCTGACCGGGTCGCCCGAAAAATAGTTCACGCTGATGCCATTGAGCAGGCCCTGGTCGTCGACCGGCAGCACGTTCGGGCGCATCAGGTGGAAGATGAGGAACATCTCGGCAGTCCAGCGGCTGATGCCGCGGATGGCCACGAGCTCCTCGATGATGAGCTCGTCCGACATGTCTTTCCAGCGGTCGACGTGCACGGTGCCCGAATCGAAATTCAGGGCCAGGTCGACCAGATATTCGATCTTGCGCGCCGACAGCCCGGCGCCGCGCATGTCGTCGACCTTGAGCTTGAGCACGTTGGCCGGCGTCAGCTTGCGCGGCAGCGCCGCGAACTTGTCCCAGGTCGACTGCGCGGCCTTCACCGAGATCTGCTGGCCCACGATGCTGCGCGCCAGCGTGGTGAAGGCGTCGCCGCGCGATTCGAGGCAGGCCTCGCCGAACTTCGGAATGAGCCGCTTCATCACGCGGTCTTTCTTGGCCAGGTGCTTGCAGGCCTCCTCCCAATAGTCCGGCGTGTAGATGCGCACGCTGGTCTGCTGGGTGGCGGGTACGGGGTTCGTCGTTCCGTTCACTGTGCAGCCGCCCAGGTCGTTCCCGTGGGCGAATCCTTGAGCACGATGCCCTGCTCGAGGAGTTCCTGGCGAATGCGATCGGCCTCGGCGAAATTCTTCGCCGCCTTGGCCGCCGCGCGTGCGTCGATCTTCGCCTGGATGGTGGCTTCGTCGAGCGTGGTGCCCGCCTGCAGGAACGCCTTCGGATCGCCCTGCAGCAACCCCAGCGTGCCGGCCAGCGCCTTGAGCAGGCCCGCGGTGTCCGCGGACTTGGTGCGATTGACTTCGCCGGCCAGCTCGAACAGCACGGCGATGGCTTCGGGCGTGCCGAAGTCTTCGTCCATCGCCGCCTTGAAACGCGCCGCGTGGGGCTGCGTCCAGTCGATGGCCACGGGCGCGGGCGCCACCAGGTCGAGTGCGGTGTACAGGCGCTTGAGCGAGTTGCGCGCGTCGTCGAGGTGCGCGTCGCTGTAGTTCAGCGCGCTGCGGTAATGCGTGCGCACGAGGAAGAAACGCAGGCTCTCGGCGTCGTACTTCTGCAGCACTTCGCGGATGGTGAAGAAGTTGCCCAGGCTCTTGGACATCTTTTCGTTGTCCACCCGCACGAAGCCGTTGTGCACCCAGAAGCGCGACAGCGGCTTTCCGTTGGCGCCTTCGCTTTGCGCGATCTCGTTTTCGTGGTGCGGGAACTGCAGGTCGGCGCCGCCGCCATGGATGTCGAAAGTCTCGCCGAGCGTGGCGCAGCTCATGGCCGAGCACTCGATGTGCCAGCCCGGACGGCCGGTGCCGAAGGGGCTGTCCCACTTGGCGTCGTCGGGCTCGGTCGGCTTGGCGGATTTCCAGAGCACGAAGTCGAGCGGGTCCTGCTTGCCGTCGAGCACCGCGACGCGTTCGCCGGCATGCAGTTCGTCGAGCGACTTGCCCGAGAGCTTGCCGTAGCCCGGGAACTTGCGCACGGCATAGTTCACGTCGCCGTTGTCCGAGCGGTAGGCCAGGCCCTTGCGCTCCAGCGTCTCGATGATGCCGAGCATCTGCGGCACGTATTCGGTGGCGCGCGGCTCGATGGTGGGCGGCTCGATGCGCAGCGCACCGATGTCCTCGTGCATGGCCGCGATCACCTCGTCGGTCAGCGCGCGGATGGTGATGCCGCGCTGGACCGCGCGGGCGATGATCTTGTCGTCGATGTCGGTGATGTTGCGCACGTAGGTCACGGCATAGCCGCTGGCACGCAGCCAGCGCTGCACCACGTCGAACGCCATCATCATGCGGGCGTGGCCGATGTGGCACAGGTCATAGACGGTCATGCCGCACACGTACATGCGAACCTGTCCAGGTTGCAGGGGGGAGAAATCCTCCAATTCACGCGACAGCGTGTTGTAGATGCGCAGACTCATGGGACTCGGAAAGCGTTGATTCGCGCACGTGCGGTACGGGCGAGCAACGGTGTATTTCAGGGGTGACGGGGGGTGTGGCTACGAGGGGTTCGACGTGGCCCCTCGGCTACAATGCGACGCAGTATAAACGGCTGCCGCCGCGCAGCATCCGGGTGTTCTCCAGGCCCCCGCTCTCCCCCAATCCTGCCGAGGCTTCATGAAGCACGCCGCGTTCTCCAGACTCCCCATCGCCTTTGCACTGCTGTTCGGTCTGTGGGGCTTCGCCGCGCACGCCAACGACTACGACGACGTCAACCTCCTGCTGCGCCAGGGCAAGTCTGCCGAGGCGCTGGCCAAGGCCGACACCTACATCGCCGGCAAGCCGCGCGACCCGCAGATGCGCTTCCTGCGCGGCGTGATCCTCACCGAGCAGAACAAGACCGCCGACGCGATCACCGCGTTCACGCAGCTCACGCAGGACTTCCCGGAACTGCCCGAGCCCTACAACAACCTCGCGGCGCTGTACGCGTCGCAGAGCAAGTTCGACCAGGCCCGCGCCGCGCTCGAAACCGCGCTCAAGCTCAGCCCCAACTACGCCACCGCGCACGAGAACCTCGGCGACGTGTACGCACGCCTGGCGGCCCAGGAATACCAGCGCGCCCAGCAGTTCGCCACCACCAACGCAAGCGTCGCGCCCAAGCTCGCGCTGATCCGCCAGATCTTCACGCCCAAGGCCGCGGCCGATGCGGCCGTGCTGCCGGCCGCGCCGCCCGAAGTGCGCAAGCCCGTGGGCCGCACGACCAAGTAACAGCCTCTTGCAATCCGGCGGTGCGCACACAGTTGCCTCCCAACCTGCGCCATCGCAGGCCCACCGCCCTCCCCTCCACCCGCACACGGAGCCTCATTTGACGACCTCTGCACTTTCCCGTTTCAGCCGCCGCGGCGCCCTCGCACTGGCCGCGGCCCTGGCCTTCGGCGCCGCCGCCGGCGCGCACGCCCAGCAGGCCGCGCCGCGCGTCAAGCTCGCCACCTCGGCGGGCGACATCGTGGTCGAGCTCGATGCGGCCAAGGCCCCCAAGACGGTCGAAAACTTCCTGCAGTACGTCAAGGACAAGCACTACGACGGCACGGTGTTCCACCGCGTCATCGACGGCTTCATGATCCAGGGCGGCGGCTTCACGGCCGACCTGCAGCAAAAGCCCACGCGCCCGCCGATCCCGCTCGAGGCCAACAACGGCCTGAAGAACGACAAGTACACGATCGCGATGGCCCGCACCGGCAACCCCAATTCGGCCACCTCGCAGTTCTTCATCAACGTGAAGAACAACGACTCGCTCAACGCACCCAACCCCGACGGCTACGGCTACACCGTGTTCGGCAAGGTTGTCGCCGGCACCGACGTGGTCGACAAGATCCGCGCCGTGCAGACCGGCAACAAGGGCGGCATGCAGAACGTGCCCGTCGAAACCCTCACCATCAAGTCCGCCACGCTGGCGAAGTAATCCCGTTTCCGAAGAAGGAGCTAACTCATGAGCAACCCCCAAGTCGAACTGCACATCAAGAACTACGGCGTCATCACGCTCGAACTCGACGGCGTGAAGGCACCGAAGTCGACCGCCAACTTCATCGAGTACGTGAAGAAGGGCCACTACGACAACACGGTGTTCCACCGCGTGATCCCCGGCTTCATGGTGCAAGGCGGCGGTTTCGAGCCCGGCATGAAGCAAAAGCCCACCGGCGCCGAGATCGAGAACGAAGCCAACAACGGCCTCAAGAACGCCAACTACACCGTGGCCATGGCCCGCACGAGCGCACCGCACTCGGCCACCGCCCAGTTCTTCATCAACGTGGCCGACAACGGCTTCCTGAACCACACCGCCCCCTCGGCCCAGGGCTGGGGCTACGCGGTGTTCGGCAAGGTCACGGGCGGCACCGATGTCGTCGACAAGATCAAGGCCGTGAAGACGGGCCGCAAGGGCTTCCATGACGACGTGCCCCTCGAGGACGTCGTGATCGAAAAGGCAGTCGTCACTGTCGAGTGATGCACCTCAGGCACGGCGCAGCGGCATGACCCCGGTGGCGAACCCGGCTTTCTCCGAGCTGGTGGCGCCGCCCGCGTGGCGCACCGTCGACCTGATCTCCGACCTGCACCTGCAGGCCAGCGAGCTGGCCACCTTCGAGGCCTGGCAGGGCTACCTGCAGACCACACCGGCCGATGCGCTGGTCATCCTCGGCGACCTGTTCGAGGTGTGGGTGGGCGACGATGCCGCCGCCCAGCCCGGCTTCGAGGCGCAATGCGCCGAGTTGCTGCAGCGCACTGCGCAGCGCATGCCGGTGTTCTTCATGCACGGCAACCGCGACTTCCTCGTCGGCAAGGCCTTTGCCGCGCAATGCGGCCTGACCTTGCTCGACGACCCCACGGTGCTGGTGCTGCACGGCGAACGCTGGCTGCTGAGCCATGGCGACGCGCTCTGCCTCGAAGACACCGACTACCTCCAGTTTCGCGCCCAGGTGCGTACGCCCGAATGGCAGGCCGCGTTCCTCGCGCGCCCGCTGGAAGAGCGCCGCGCGCTTGCCCGCGCCATCCGCGCACAGAGCGAAGACCGCAAGCGCGACCCCTCGACCCTCTGGGCCGACGTGGACGCCGACGCTGCCCGCCAATGGCTGCAGCATGCGGGCGCCAGCGCGCTGATCCACGGCCACACCCACCGCCCCGCCGTCCACGACCTGGGCCACGGCCTGCGCCGCATCGTGCTGAGCGACTGGGACGCCGCCGCCCAGCCGGCGCGCGCGCAACTGCTGTGCCTGTCGGCCGCCGGCGCGCAGCGCGTCGACCTGCGCTAGGCGCACCGCCCGCCGATGTTCAAGTGGCTGCGCCGGCTGCGCGCCCTGCCCCCGATTCCCGACGCCGCCTGGCGCGCCACGCTCACGCGCTACGCCTTCCTGGGCGCGTTGCCGTCCGCACAGCAGCAACAGCTGCGCACGCTGGCGGCCGAGTTCCTGCGGGACAAGGAATTCCACGGCACGCAGGGTTTCGTCATCACCGACGAGGTGGCGCTGGCCATCGCGGCGCAGGCCGTGCTGCCGGTGCTGCACCTGAAGGACGGGCTCGACTGGTACGACGATTTCGTCGGCATCGTGGTGCACCCGTCCGAGGTGGTGGCGCCGCGCAAGGTCGTCGATGACGCGCTGGTCGTGCACGAGTACGAAGAGGTCGTCGCCGGCGAGGCGATGGACCAGGGCCCCGTGATGCTCAGCTGGCAGGATGTGCTCGCGAGCAGCGTCAGCAGCGAGGGCGGCTACAACGTCGTGATCCACGAGTTCGCCCACAAGATCGACATGCGCAACGGCATCGCCGACGGCTGCCCGCCGCTGCCGGCCGGCTTCATGGGCCGGCGCAGCGCACGCGAGGCGCGTGCGGCCTGGATGGCCGTGCTGCAGCCGGCCTACGACGACTTCCGCGAGAAGACCATCCTCGCCGAGCGCTTCGGCGCCGAGCCGCCCTGGCTCGACGACTACGGCGCGACCTCGATCAGCGAGTTCTTCGCGGTGGCCTGCGAGGCCTACTTCGTGAACCGCCCGAACTTCGCGCGGGACTTCCCGGCGGTGCTGGTTCTCTTCGATGCGTTCTTTCGGCCTGCGCAGGCCTGACCGCCCCTCACATCTGGTTTCCTTGCTTGCGCGCGCGATCGCGTTCCGCATACCTCGTCCTGAGTAGGCGCTGATCGGGGGCGCCTTGCCTTTGCAGGCCCCAGGCGTAGCATCGCTGCGGCCATCGCCCTCCACAGCGTCGCTGCGCGCCCGATGACCTGGAGCGTCGCCATCGGGGGCGGCGTTGCTTCATGTGATTCGCCCCCGCGGATAACAACACAGGAGCAGAAAATGGTGACCTATATCGGCATGCTGAGCTTCACGGACAAGGGCATCCAGAGCGTCAAGGAAACCACGAAACGCGCCGCCGCCGCCAAGGAAACCGCCCAGAAACTCGGCGTCAACATGCGCGAGATCTTCTGGACCATGGGCGACTGCGATGTGGTCTGCGTGCTGGAGTCCGAGGACGAGCAGGCGCTTTGTGCATTCAGTCTGGCCATCGCCATGCAGGGCAATGTGCGCACGCGGTCCCTGCGCGCCTATACCGCCGGGGAAATGGACAAGATCCTGGCCAGGCTGCCTTGAGCCGGGACGGATCGACACGCATGAAAAAGCCCGCACGCGGCGGGCTTCTTTCTCGTGAACGCGCGCGGGCGCCTTACTTGCGCAGCAAGGCCTTCAGCGCGTTCTGCAGACGGCGCGCGGTGGCGGCGTCGTGCGCAGCAGCCAGCACCTTGCCGGCGTCCTGACCCCAGGTCTGGGCCGGCGTCGGATCGCCGCGCTTCGTCAGCAGCTTGAGCTGCAGCGCGCGGCGTGCATCGAGTTGCTCGGCGGGCGTCGGCACTTCGGCGGCCATCTCCAGGCGCAACAGCGCTTCGGCAGCATCGCTCGCGGCGGCCGTCGGTGCGGCGCCCACGGCCTGCGACCATTGGGTGCGCACGGCCGGCGTCACGGCACGGCCCAGTTCCTGCACGCTCGGCAGGCGGGCGGCATCGCGCTGCTCCCAGGCGCCAAGCACCTGCGTGAGCGCTTCGCCGTGGGCCTGCGCGGCCAGCTTGCGCAGCGCCATGTCGGCACGCTCCAGCGCCTCGCGCTGCGCGCGGAAGGCGGCATCGCCCAGGCGAGGACCGCGGTCTTCGCGCGGCGGACGGTCGCCGAAACGGCCACCGCCCGGCGCGCCGCGATCCCCACCACGGGCATCGGGACGCGGGCCGCCACGGTCGTTCGGACGGCCGGGGCCGCCGGCTCCGGGGCGACCGCCGTCGCGGCGATCACCGAAGCGGCCCGTGCCGCGAGCGGCCGGTGCTGCTTCGGCCTTCTTGCTGCTGGGCCGGTCGTCGCCACGCATGGCGACCACGGGCTTGGGCGCAGGCTTCGGCGGCGCGGCCGGTGCGACGCTTGCGGCTTCACCTGCTTCGTGCGCGGCGCTGTCGCTGCGGGCCGAAGCATCGGCGCCGTCTGCGGGAGCGACCAGGTCGGGCGCGTCGGCCACTGCTGCCGCGGGTGCGGACGGCGTGGCTTCGGCATCGCTCGAACCTGGCGTCTGCTCGGCGCTTTCGCCGAACTCGGCAGCGGCCTGGCCGGGGGCTTCGACACCGGTCGCGCCGACCGAGGGGCCGTCGCTCGTGGTGGCGGGTGCCGGTGCGGGCACTTCACCGCGCAGGGCGGCTTCGAGGCCGGCGATGGCGGCGCGGATCTTCTGTGCGTCGCCGCCGGCATTGGCCGCGTCGAGCGCCTTGGAGGCTTCGAGCACATGGCGGTCGTGCTCGCTCATGGCGGCCGATGCCTTTTCGCGCTCGACCGTCTTGCGGTTGAAGGCTTCGTCGATGGGTGCGCGGAACGCGTCCCACAGCTTCTGTTCGTGGCGGCGGTCGAGCGGCACGCTCTGCGCCTCGTGCTGCCAGCGCTGCTGCAGCGCCTTGACGGCGTCGATGCGCAGCATCGGCTGGGCGCCCAGCTCGGTGGCCTCGGCAATCATGGCCTGGCGGCGTTCGACGCTGGCCTTCTGCGCCGTTTCGAACGGGGCGCGGGCAGCGCCGAAGGCTTCATTCCACAGCGGTTGCAGCTCGGCGAACACCTTCTCGCCCACGTGGCCGGCATCGCGCCAGCGGTCGGCGAACTGGTGCAGCGCGCGGTTGTGCGCCTTCAGGTCGGTGGCGCCGGCATGGGCGGCAGCCCAGGCCTTGACCTCTTCGATCAGCGCGACGCGCAGGGCGCGGTGTTCGGCGGCATCGGCGCGCACCTTCTCGAGCCAGGCCTCGACGACCTTGTGGGCTTCGTTGCAGGCTTCGTCGAAACGCTTCCACAGCGCGTGGTTCGGCACGCCGCCCTGGTCGGCCTGCTTCCACTGATCGCGCAGGGCGCGCAGGGTTTCCTGCATCTTGCGGCCGCCGAGGGCCTGGCCTTCGGGGCGCTTGAGCAGGCCTTCGGCCTTGGCGACGAGGTCTTCGCGCACCTTGTCGGCGCTCCAGCGCTGCCAGCCTTCGAGTTCGCCGGCGGCGACCAGTGCGGCATGCACGCGGGCTTCGAGCGGGGCGTCGACCAGCTTGCCGTGTTCCTTGAGCACGGCGCGCAGCGCAGCGGCGGCGCCGGCGCTGGCCTTGCCGTGGCCTTCGGCGGTTTCCTGTTCGAGCTTGGCGAGGGCGGCCTGCACGGCGTCTTGCGCCGCGGCGCGCACGGCCGGGTCGACCTTGGGTGCGGCGGGACGGGCGGGCGCGGCGGGCTTGGGGGCCACCACTTCGCCGCGCGCGGCGCGCAGTTCATCGGCCCAGACGGGCACCGGGGGCAAAGGCGCGGCGGCATCGGCGGCTGCGGCCACGGCCTGCGCCAGCGCGCCGTGGAACGAGTCGGACACCACGAGCAGCTGCGACTTGGAAGCTTCGAGCTGGGGGGCGAACTTGGCGTCGAGGCTGTTCCAGTTGGCATCGGCCACGATGTCGGCGGCCTGCTGCTGCCAGTGGGTCACGTCGGCACGCAGCGACTCCTCGGCGGCCTGGGCGTCCTTCCAGCCCTTGGTGGACAGCACTTCAAAGCGCTGCGCCAGCAGGACGGCGGCTTCGCGGTGGACCTGCGCACGGTGCTGCAGGTCTTCGATGCCCTTGACGCGCTCGGCCAGCTGGGCCTTCAGCCCGGCCAGCGGTTCGCGCGACAGCGGCGCGCCGGCCTTGGCAGCGTCACGCTGCCAGGCCAGTGCGTCGGCGATGTTGAGCTTGGACTGCGCCAGCAGCGTTTCGGCCTTCTGCGCCCATTCGGCGGCGATGGCTTCCTGGCCCTTGGCGCGTTTGATTTCGTCGAGCTTTTCGCGCAGCAGGCGCGCGGCGCCCTTGTCGCGGCCGCTCAACTCCTTGAAGACCTCTTGCATCTGCTCGGACGAAGGGTTGCCCGCGAGCCAGTCGCGGATGCGCGCGGCGCGCTCGCCCGAGGTCGGCGCGGTGAAGGCGCCGCCGGTGAGCGTGTCGAGGGCCTGGAGGTCGTGTGGCTTGGAAGAAGTAGAGGTCACTGCGCGAAATCGTTGTCTTGGTAGAGAAAGCGAAGGCGCCGGCAAAGGCCGGCGCACATCGACATTTTCACCCAGTTGGCGAACAGCCCGCCGAATTCCGTGTCGGAACTGCGGCGCGCACCGTTCAGCGGGCTGAAAAGGGCCCGCAAGATATATGGCAAGGCGAGGCGAAAAGCCAGGCCCCGCCGGCTATTTCATGGTCAGGCTCAGCTCGGCGCCGGGCTTCCAGTCGCTGCCGCTGGCCGTGGTGCGCACGGCCCCCAGGAACAGGCGCTCGCTCGGCAGCTTCTGCGCCAGCAGGTAGTCGCGCACCACGGCGCCGCGCTCGACGGCGAGCTGGCGCATCGATTCCTCGTCGACCGGCACGCTGGCCAGCAACAGGTTTTCCATTTCTTTCACCGGCAGGTCCTTGGCCAGGCCGACCATGTTGCGCGGCTTGGTGATGTCGGAGCGCTTGTAGACGGCGGTGAGCAGCTCCGGGTATTCGGCATCGGTCACCGGCGCCACCTCGGTGCCGGTCTGGCCGCCGCGCACCGCGACACGACGCTTCTCGGCCTGGGTCAGCTGGCGCAGGCGCTGGCGCTGGTAGGCGTCGCGCTCCTTCTCGAGGCTGGAAGTACCCACCACCGTCATCTGCAGCGTCGGCCGCTCGGTCAGGGCCTTCACGACCTTGTCCAGGCTTTCCTTGGCGCCGCTGCTGAGCGTGGAACTGCCAGGCTCGAAGGTGATGGCGCTCGAATCGCCGCTGCCGCCACCGCCGAGCCCACCGGTCAGCAGGCTGAACGGCGCGGTCACGGCCTTGACGATCAGGTTGACCACCGCCTTGAAGATCAGCGGGCCGATGCTGAACTGCGGGTCGTTGAGCGAGCCGCGCAGCGGCAGGTCGACGTCGATCACGCCGTTGCGGTCGGCCAGCAGGGTCACGGCCAGGCGCACCGGCAGGCTGTTGGGCGCACCGGCCACCTCGTCGCCGAACTTCAGCTGGTTGAGCACCAGCTTGTTGGTGGCGGTGAGCTGGCCGTCGGGCGCGATCTTGTAGTTGACGTCCATGCTCATCTTGCCGCGCTCGATGCCGTGGCCCGCGTAGCGCACCGAGTACGGCGACAGCGGCGCGAGGTCGAGGTCGCGCATCTTGGCCGTGATGTCGAGTTCGAGCGGCTTGGCCAGCGGGTTGAGCTTGCCGGTGATTTCCAGCGCCGCGGTCTGCTGCGCCTTGCCGCGCAGCTCGAGGTCGGCCAGCGCCGGGCGACCGCCCTGCCCGTTCGGCGGGTTCGACGAGAAGGAACTGAGCTTGCCGGTCAGCTCGCTCAGGTCGGCCGAGTAGTTGGGCTTGACGAACAGGTCGGTGAAGTCGATCTTGCCGTTGACCAGGCTCATCGGACCGAAGTTGATGACGGGCGCCGGGCCGCTGTCGGCCGCAGGCGCGGCAGCCACGACGGGTGCGGACGCAGCCTGCGCAGGCTCGGGCGCGCCGCCGACCATGGCTTCGGCCGACACCGGTGCACCGCCCGAAGCCCGCTGCGGCGCCGAGGCGGTCGGCGCGCGGGTCGTGGTGGTCGTGCCGCCCGGGCCCTTCCTGGTGCTGGCTTCGGTGGCGGCGGCCGCGGCGGCCTTCGAGGCTTCTTCGCCCTTCTTGGTCAGGCTCAGCAGGTTCAGGCGGCCGGTGGGGTCGACGATCACGCGGGCGAAGAAGTCGGTCAGCGTGGTTTCGCGCACGTCCACCGTCGGGGCCGCGTTGGGTGCGAGGCTGACCTGCAGGCCGCGCAAGCTCAGGGTCTTCCAGCTCAACAGCTGGCTGTTGTTGCGGTCGAAGCCCGGCGACTGGGTCAGCGAGACGCTGTTGGCACGGAAGTCGTCCAGCGCGGTGTCGCCGGCCAGCTTCAGGCTCATGCCGGCCGGCGCGCTCGCGTAGCGCACCGTGCCGCGGTAGTTCGCGAAGGCGCGGCGGATGTCCACATTGAGCGCGTCGGCGTAGTAAGCCTTGAAGGCATGCGCCGGGAATGACGCCACCTCGAGCCGCCCCTCGGCCGCCAGCGGCTTGAGCACGATGTTGCCCTTGTAGTCGAAGCGCCCCGGGTCCGCGCGGCGGCCGGCGCCGATGCGGCCCGACACCTGCAGCGGCGAGACCGTGTTGGTGTCGGGTGCGATCTTCTGGGCCAGCAGCTTGAAGGCCGTGACCTCGATCGCCACCGGCGCCGAGCCGGCCTTGTCCGCATAAGACAGGCTGCCGTTGTCGACCGCCAGCGTGCCCAGCGTCAGCGCCCAGGGCTTGGTGTTGGCGCTGTTGGGACGCGCTGCGCCGGCGTCGGCCGGCTTGGGCGCCGCCACCTTGGCGCCGCCGGCCGGGGTCTTCAGCCAGCGCTCGAACATCCAGCGCTTCTCGTTGTCGCGCTCGACGCTCACCTTGGGGTTGGTCGCGGTGAACGACGCGATGTTCAAGGTGTGCCTGGTCATGTCGACCTCGGCATCGAGCAGCTCGAAGCGCCCGACGCTGGCCAGCGCGGTCTTGGCCTGGGTCAGCGCCAGGCCGTCGGCGGCCAGGCGGCGCGCCTTGAACTTCAGGTCGGGCTGGGCCCAGGAGACGTCGATCTGGCCGCTGAGCTTGCCGTCGAGCGTGGGCTCCAGGCTCTGCGCCAGGTACGGCGCGGCCAGCGAGAGCGGCAGTGCCTCGACCTCGGTCTGCACGTCGGCGACCTTGTCGGTGGCGTTGCCCTTGAACTTCAGCGTGGCGCCCGCGACGGCGGTGCTGCCGTCGAACTGCGCAGGCTTTTCCATGGGCCAGGTGACGGCCGTGAGGTTGATGCCGAGGTCGGTGAGGTCGATGGCTGCAGCGGGCTTGACGGTTTCGTCGCGCCAGCCGACACGGCCGCCGTCGAGCGCGATCTTGTCGACCTGCACCTTGAGCTTGGGCTTCTCGACGGCCGGCTTGCCGCCCGGGGCGCTGGCGGCGGGCGCGGGCAGCGGCGCCGCCTTTTCGGCCGCGCCGGTCGCCGGGTCGGTGGCCATCAGGTTGAGCTGGCCGGCGGCGTCGCGCGCCACCACCAGCTGCGGCTTGGCCAGCGCGACCTCGCTCAGGTGAAACACCGACTCCAGCGGTCGCACGTCGGCCAGTGCCAGCTTGAGCGAGTCGAAGCCCAGCAGGTCGCGACCGCGCGCGTCGCCCAGCTTGGCGCCATGGGCCTCGACCGTGCCGGTGATCTTCAGGCCAATGGTGTTGGTCTGCTGGAAATCGATCTTCAGGTCGGCATCGAGGCTGCCGGCCTGCAGCTTCACCGGCAGGCCGCCGGGGATGTAGCCCAGGTAGGGCACGAGGTCCAGCCCCTTGAACTGCACGTGGGCGTCGGTCTTGCGGCTTTGCGCGAACGGGGTCGTGAAGGCGGCGGAGTCGAACTGGCTGCCATTGAGCGCGAAGGCCAGCTTGGGCTCGGTCGTGATCTCGCGCTTGGAGGCGAGGTTGCTCAGGAACGGCACGTTCAGCATGAAGCCGCGCAGCTCGTGCCGGCGTTTGACGGTCTGGTCGTCGAAGTCGACCGCGCCGTCCTTGATCGAGATGTTGTAGATCGCGAAGCGCGCAGGCTCGGCCTTCGGGTCGGGCGGCGGGCCCGAAGCCAGCTTTGCCAGGATGTCGTCGATGTCGTACTTGCCGTCGGCCAGGTGCGTGAGCAGCACCGCGGGCGCCTCGACCGTCACCGCGTCGATCACGGGCGCCAGGCGGAACAGCGATTGCAGCTCGGCGTCGGCATAGATGCGCTTGATGGCCACCTGCGGCTGCTTGCCGTCGGCGGTGGCGATGCGCAGGTCATTCAGTGCAAGCTCGAGCGTCCAAGGCTTGAAGTCGATCTTGCCGACGGTGACCTGCCGGCCCAGCTTTTCGCTCGCGATCTTCTGGAGCTGGCTCTTGGCAATCGGCGGCACCGCCAGCCACGCGATGACCCACAGGGCCAACACCACCAGCAACGCGACAACCCCACGCCGCACCCATTTGTTCTGTTTGATCGAAGCAGCATCCATCCGCAGAAGTGTGCCGCAAACAGATGCCAACAAAGTCTGCCGAAACGTGAATGCGTTCCCTTTTGGCGAGGCATTGCGATGCCCGCGCGCCCCTCGACAGGATCGGTAGGCCGAAAGTGTGAGCCCCACAAACAAGAAAGCCCGGTGAGTCGACGAAGTGTCTTGTCACCGGGCTTGATGGCGGGCTCAAAACCCATGCCATCGATTCGCGCGACCGGAAGTAATGGTTCCCGCCGTGCTGGCAGCAAGAGATTGCCGCCGTGGAGTCCTCCATCGTTCGAGTCCTTGACTTGCACCTCGGACTGCCTGACTTCGGAAAAACGCCTGAAACCTCAGGCCCGTCCAGATTAGGCGTCTCACCCTTCCTTTGCAAATCCCTTTTTCCAAGGGATTTCCCGTAGGCCCGCGCCCCCTGGAGCCCCCTCGAACGAGGGGATTCTTCAAGCACTTATTAACATATGAAACCAAATCCTTATGCTTGACCGTGTATTTAGCCACGATAGAATCCCGCCTGCCCTTGCTGCCGGACGCAGCAGGGCCTCCCTGAATCCGCTGCCGAATTCCACCGGCGTGATCAGGCCGCCGCGCTCCCTACCCCACACCCCCTCCATGCGCGGAGCCTGATTCGTACATACCAATCCAAGCGCCGCTGCCTTCATTCACCGCCCTTTCAGGCGCTGCATGCCAGGTGCCGCACAGAAAGGAAAAAAGCGATGAGCAAGGCGTTTGATGCCACAGCCCGCGGGCTACGGACCTTCGTGTCCGATGTGGCAGACGGCTTTTTTGAAATCACCCACAACGGGTTTGCGCTGGTCGGCCTGGCCATCGTGTTCGCGGCCCTCGCCCTCGTGGCGCGTCCCGACCTGCGCAAGACCGGCGAGGAACAACTGATGGGCTGGCTGCAGTCGCGCAAGCCCGCGCCCGAACCCACCGACCTCGAGCCGACCGCCATCGAGCGCACCACGGCCGCAAGCCCTGACGAGCTGCCCAAGCAGCAGGCGGCGGTGGCCTACTGGCTCAGCAAGAAGTACCGCGTCGCGGCCGAGCCGCTGAGCGTGCTGGTCTCCGAGGCCTACCAGATCGGCAAGCGCACCAAGCTCGACCCGACGCTGATCCTGGCCATCATGGCCATCGAGTCCAGCTTCAACCCGTTCGCGCAAAGCCACGTCGGCGCCCAAGGCCTGATGCAGGTCATGACGCGCGTGCACGGCGACAAGTACGAAAGCGCGGGCGGCACGCTCACCGCCTTCGACCCCGTGACCAACATGCGCGTCGGCGTGAAGGTGCTGCAGGAATGCATCGCCCGCGCCGGCTCGCTCGAAGGCGGCCTGCGCTACTACGTGGGCGCCGCCAACCTCGACGACGACGGCGGCTATGCCGCCAAGGTGCTGGCCGAACACGAGCGCCTGCGCCAGGTTGCCGCCGGCCGTGCGCCGTCGACGATGGTCGTGCCGCCGCCGACCACGGCGCGCGCACAGCCGATTCCGGTCGTGGCACCGGCCAAGCCCGCGGGTGAAGAGCCCGCCACCGGCAGCGAGCCGGCCAAGGTCGCCCTGCTCTCCGCAGTTTCCTGAGGCCTTGCCGGCCCTCCCGGCCCGGATGCGTGCGGGCCTGCGCTACACTCGGCCTGTACGCGACTGGCGATAGGCGCAGCACCCTGAAAAAGGTGCCACGCGCTGACGTGGAATACCACTGGGAAGCGTGCCGCCTGGCCATAACAGGCGTTCAGCCGTTCGCCTGGGCAGCCCTTGTTTGGTTGAACAAGGACCTCGTCTTCAAAGGACTGCCATGTACCAACGCAATATCCTGGTCGAACAGACCGATCCCGAAATCTGGGCCGCCATTCAAGCCGAAAACGCGCGCCAGGAACATCACATCGAGCTGATCGCCAGCGAGAACTACGCCTCGCCGGCCGTCATGGCCGCCCAAGGCTCGCAGCTCACTAATAAATACGCCGAAGGCTACCCGGGCAAGCGCTACTACGGCGGCTGCGAGCACGTCGACGTGGCCGAGCAACTGGCCATCGACCGCGTCAAGCAGATCTTCGGCGCCGACGCCGCCAACGTGCAGCCGCACTGCGGCGCCTCGGCCAACGAAGCCGTGATGCTCGCCTTCCTGAAGCCCGGCGACACCATCATGGGCATGAGCCTGGCCGAAGGCGGCCACCTGACCCACGGCATGCCGCTGAACATGAGCGGCAAGTGGTTCAACGTCGTGAGCTACGGCCTGGACGCCAACGAAGCCATCGACTACGACGCGATGGAACGCAAGGCGCATGAGCACATGCCCAAGCTGATCATCGCGGGCGCCTCGGCCTACTCGCTGCACATCGACTTCGAGCGTTTCGCCAAGGTCGCCAAGGACGTCGGCGCGATCTTCATGGTCGACATCGCCCACTACGCCGGCCTCGTGGCCGCGGGCGTGTACCCCAACCCGGTGCCGCATGCCGACATCGTCACCTCGACCACGCACAAGAGCCTGCGCGGCCCGCGCGGCGGCATCATCCTGATGAAGTCGCAGCACGAGAAGGCGATCAACAGCGCCATCTTCCCCGGCCTGCAAGGCGGCCCGCTGATGCACGTGATCGCCGCCAAGGCCGTCGCGTTCAAGGAAGCCCTGACGCCCGAGTTCAAGGCCTACCAGCAGCAGGTGGTCAAGAACGCCCAGATCGTGGCCGACACCCTCACCGCGCGCGGCCTGCGCATCGTGAGCGGACGCACCGAAAGCCACGTGATGCTGGTCGACCTGCGTTCCAAGGGCATCACCGGCAAGGAAGCCGAAGCCGTGCTGGGCGCCGCCCACATGACGATCAACAAGAACGCGATCCCCAACGACCCGGAAAAGCCGATGGTCACCAGCGGCGTGCGCATCGGCACCCCCGCCATGACCACGCGCGGCTTCAAGGACGAAGAGGCCCGCATCACGGCAAACCTGGTGGCCGACGTGCTCGAGAACCCGCGCGACGCGGCGAACATCGACGCGGTGCGCGCCAAGGTCCACGCCTTGACGAGCCGCTTCCCTGTCTACCGTTGATTTCGTAATCAGAAGAAGAGAAGCACTGGCCGCATGAAATGCCCTTTTTGCGGTCATCTCGAAACGCAGGTCGTCGAGACCCGCGTTTCGGAAGACGCCGACTTCGTCCGCAGGCGCCGCCAGTGCAGCGCCTGCGACAAGCGCTTCACCACGTATGAGCGCCCCGACGTCAACTTCCCCGTCGTGGTCAAGAAGGACGGCAGCCGCGCCGACTTCGACTCGACCAAGGTGCGCGCCTCGATGATGCTGGCGCTGCGCAAGCGCCCCGTGAGCATCGAGCAGATCGACAACGCCCTGCTGCGCATCGAACAGAAGCTGCTGGCCAGCGGCCTGCGCGAAATCGATTCGACGAAAGTCGGCGAACTCGTGATGCGCGAACTCAAGAAGCTCGACAAGGTCGCCTACGTGCGCTTTGCCTCGGTGTACCGCAGCTTCGAGGACGTGGACGAGTTCCGCCAGCTGCTGCGCGACATCTGACCCCCGAGAAGGCGTGAACGAACCCGGCATGTCCTCTTCCCGACACGACGCCTCCCACATCGCGACCGCTCTGCGGCTCGCCGCCTCCGCGATCCGCCTGACCGACCCGAACCCGCGCGTCGGCTGCGTGCTGTGCGACGCCGACGGCCGCGTGATCGGCCAGGGCCACACCCAACAAGCCGGCGGCCCGCATGCCGAGGTGATGGCGCTGCGCGACGCGCAGGCCCAGGGCCATTCGACCGCGGGCGCCACCGCCTACGTCACGCTCGAACCCTGCTCGCACCACGGCCGCACCGGCCCCTGCTGTGACGCCCTCATCGCCGCCGGCGTGCGCCGCGTCGTGGCCTCGCTCGCCGACCCGAACCCGCTCGTGGCCGGACAGGGCTTCGAGCGCCTGCGTGCGGCGGGCCTCGAGGTCGAAGTCGGCCCGGGCGCCGACGAATCCCGAGAACTCAACATCGGCTTCTTCAGCCGCATGATCCGCAAGCAGCCTTGGGTTCGAATGAAGATCGCCGCCTCGATCGACGGCCGCACCGGCCTGCACAACGGCGTGAGCCAGTGGATCACCGGCGAGGCCGCGCGCGCCGACGGCCACGCCTGGCGGGCCCGCACCGGCGCCGTGCTGACCGGCGTCGGCACGCTGCTCGAAGACAACCCGCGCCTGGACGTGCGCCTGGTCGACACGCCGCGCCAGCCCCACCTCGTGGTGGTCGACAGCCATCTCCAGACCTCGCCCGACGCTCACATTTTCATAGCTGGCCGCGCCGTCTGGATCTACGCCGCCAGCCGGCACAACGAAGAAAAGGCGGCCGCGCTCGAAGCCCGCGGCGCCACCATCACCTGCCTGCCCAACCTGCACGGCAAGGTCGACCTGCCCGCGATGCTCCAGGACCTCGCGGCGCGCGGCGTCAACGAGCTGCACGTCGAATCGGGCCACAAGCTCAATGGTTCGCTGCTGCGCGAAGGCTGCGTGGACGAGCTGCTGGTGTACCTGGCGCCCAAGCTGATCGGCAGCGGACTCGACATCGCCAGCCACCTGCATGCCGAAGGCCCACTCACCTCGCTCGCAGGCGCGCTGCCGCTCGAATTCAAGTCGGTAGACATGCTGGGGCCCGACCTGCGCATCGTCGCGCGCGTCGCCGGCCGCGACCGCTTCTGAGCCGCCGCCCACGCGGCGCGGCACATTCGCAGCCGCAAACCGGCCCTTCGGGCCGAAGACCCCTCGATGTCTGCGAAAATGTGGAAATGTTCACCGGAATCATCACCGGCGTGGGGCGCATCGCCGCCATCCACGACCTCGGCACCTCCTCCTCCTACGGCAAGCGACTCAGCATCGAGGTGCCCGACGGCTATCTCGACGACGTCGGGCTCGGCGACAGCATCGCGCTCAACGGCGCCTGCATGACGGTCACCACGCTCGCACCTGAACGCGGCCAATTCACCATCGACATTTCCGCGGAGTCCCTCGACAAGACGGCCGGCCTGACCGACGAAGGCAGCAGCATCAACCTCGAGAAGGCCCTGCGCGCGAGCGACCGCCTCGGCGGCCACATCGTCTCGGGCCACGTGGACGGCATCGGCCACGTGAGCTTCTTCGCGCCGGTCGGCGAAAGCTGGGAGCTGCGCGTGGTCGCACCGCCTGCGCTGGCGCGCTTCCTGGCCTACAAGGGCTCGATCACCATCAACGGCGTGAGCCTCACGGTCAACAGCGTGAGCGATATCGCCGATGGCGCCGAGGTCAGCATCAACCTGATCCCGCACACCGTGGAAAACACCTCCCTCGGCGGCCTGAAGGCCGGCTCGAAGGTCAACCTCGAAATCGACACCGTGGCGCGCTACGTGGAGCGCATGCTTCAGGCCGGCATGCTCACCCCCTCTCTGACGTCTTCCACGTCTCCCAAGGACACTTCGAAATGAACGCCTCCGTCACGCCGATCGGCGCCCCGCGCGCCGACCGTGCACCCGCACCGATCTCCCCGGTCGAAGACATCGTGGCCGAGCTGGCCGCCGGCCGCATGGTCATCCTCGTGGACGAGGAAGACCGCGAGAACGAAGGCGACATCGTCATCGCCGCCGACCACATCACCGCCGAATCCATCAACTTCATGGCCCGCCACGCGCGCGGCCTGATCTGCCTGACGCTCTCGCGCGAGATGTGCGAGCGGCTGCAGCTGCCGCCGATGGTCCAGCGCAACGGCGCCAAGCATTCCACCGCCTTCACCGTCTCCATCGAGGCGGCCGAAGGCGTAACCACCGGCATCTCGGCCGCCGACCGCGCCCGCACCGTGCAGGCCGCCGTGGCACGCAACGCCGTGGCCGCCGACCTGGTGCAGCCCGGCCACATCTTCCCGCTGCAGGCGGTGGACGGCGGCGTGCTCATGCGCGCCGGCCACACCGAAGCCGGCTGCGACCTGGCCGCCATGGCCGGCTGCTCGCCCGCCTCGGTGATCTGCGAAGTGATGAACGAAGACGGCACGATGGCCCGCCTGCCCGACCTGCAGATCTTCGCGGCCGAACACGGTATCAAGATCGGCACCATCGCCGCGCTCATCGAGCACCGCAGCCGCGTCGAATCGCTGGTCGAAAAAGTCGGCTGCCGCGAGATCCAGACCAACTGGGGCACCTTCACCGCCCACGCCTTCGTCGACAAGCCCAGCCGCGGCGTGCACCTGGCGCTGGTGCGCGGCCAGTGGGCGCCTGAAGAGACGGTGTCGGTGCGCGTGCACGAGCCGCTGTCGGTGCTCGACGCGCTCGAAGTCAACCGCCCGATGCACTCCTGGAGCTTGGACGCCAGCCTCTCGCACATCGCGAACGAAGGCAAGGGCGTGGCTGTGCTGCTGAACTGCGGCGAAACCGCGGCCGAGCTGCTCGCGCAGTTCGACGGCACCGCGCGCCCCGCGCAAGCGCCCGAGCGCGGTCGCATGGACCTGCGCAACTACGGCATCGGCGCGCAGATCCTGCGCGAATGCGGCGTGCACAAGATGAACCTGCTCGGCGCGCCGCGTCGCATGCCGAGCATGGCCGCCGGCTTCGGCCTCGAAATCGCCGGTTACCTCACGAAAGACTGAACGACCATGCAAGGTTCCAACAAGGGCGAGATCACGCTCAACGGCAAAGGCCTGCGCATCGGCATCGTGCAGGCGCGCTTCAACGCCGACATCACCGACGCGCTGGCCGCGGCCTGCCTGTCGGAGCTCGAGGCGCTCGGCGTGGCCGCGTCCGACATCCATCATGTGCAGGTGCCCGGCGCGCTCGAAGTGCCCGTGGCACTGCAGGCGCTCGCCGAGCGCGGCGGCTACCACGCGCTCGTGGCGCTGGGCTGCATCATCCGCGGCGAGACCTACCACTTCGAACTGGTGGCCAACGAATCGGGCGCGAGCGTGAGCCGCGTCGCGCTCGACTACCGCCTGCCCATCGCCAACGCGATCCTCACGACCGAAAACCTCGAACAGGCCGTCGCCCGTCAGACCGACAAGGGCCGCGACGCAGCCCAGGTGGCGGTCGAGATGGCACAACTGCTGGCCACCCTTTCATGACCGAAGACACCTCCAAGTCCGCCAAGCCCCGCCAGTCGCGCACCGGCCTCACCAGCACGGGCGCACGCAAGGCCGCGGCCAAGTCGAACCGCAGCCGCGCACGCGAGTTCGCGCTGCAGGCGCTCTACCAGCACCTGGTGGGCCGCAACGACCCGACCGACATCGACCACTTCACGCGCGACCTCGCGGGCTTCCACAAGGCCGACGCGGCGCACTACGACGCGCTGCTGCACGGCTCGATCAACGGTGCCGAACAGCTCGACGCGCTGATCCTGCCGCTGCTGGACCGCAAGTTCGCCGAAATCTCGCCCATCGAGCACGCCGTGATGTGGATCGGCGTGTACGAGTTCCAGAACTGCCCCGACGTGCCGTGGCGCGTGGTGCTCAACGAGTGCATCGAACTCGCCAAGG
Organism: Variovorax sp. GW460-12-1-14-LB1; assembly: GCF_059423605.1. Classification (NCBI taxonomy): domain Bacteria; kingdom Pseudomonadati; phylum Pseudomonadota; class Betaproteobacteria; order Burkholderiales; family Comamonadaceae; genus Variovorax; species Variovorax sp. GW460-12-1-14-LB1. The sequence continues at coordinate 3,268 of NZ_JBWKYF010000008.1, read as the reverse complement.
AATTCGGCGGCACCGACGGCCACAAGTACGTGAACGCCGTGCTCAACGGCCTGGCACCGCAGCTGCGTCCGCTCGAAGTGGAAGCCGACCGGGCCACCGGCAAGGCGCGCCCATGAGGATCTCGACGCGCGCGCAGCGCATCGAACCGTTTTACGTGATGGAGGTGGCGAAAGCCGCCGGCGTGTTGGCCCGCGAAGTGGCCCACACCGACCGTCCGATGATCTTCCTGAACATCGGCGAGCCTGACTTCACCGCCCCGCCCCTGGTGCAGGAAGCCGCCGCCCGCGCCGTGCGCGCTGGCGCCACGCAGTACACGCAGGCCACCGGCCTGGACCACCTGCGCGAACGCATCAGCGGCTGGTACAAGCAGCGCTTCAACGTCGACGTGCCGGCCCGCCGCATCGTCGTCACGGCCGGTGCCTCGGCCGCGCTGCAGCTGGCCTGCCTCGCGCTGATCGAATCGGGCGACGAGATCCTGATGCCCGACCCGAGCTACCCCTGCAACCGCCACTTCGTGAGCGCGGCAGACGGCAAGGCCGTGCTGGTACCGACCACGGCCGAGGAGCGCTTCCAGCTCACCGCCGCCAAGGTCGAGGCCGCCTGGACCGACAAGACCCGCGGCGTGCTGCTGGCCTCGCCCTCGAACCCGACCGGCACCTCGATCGCGCCCGACGAACTGCGTCGCATCCACGAGGTGGTGTCGCAGCGCGGCGGCATCACGCTGATCGACGAGATCTACCTGGGCCTGTCGTACGACGATGCGTTCGGGCAGACGGCACTGGCCATCGACGACAACGTCATCAGCATCAACAGCTTCAGCAAGTACTTCAACATGACCGGCTGGCGCCTGGGCTGGCTGGTGGTGCCCGAAGTGCTGGTGCCGGTGGTCGAGCGCCTGGCGCAGAACCTCTTCATCTGCGCGAGCACCGTGTCGCAGTACGCCGCACTGGCCTGCTTCGAGGCCGAGAGCATCGCCGAGTACGAACGCCGCCGCGCCGAGTTCAAGGCGCGCCGCGACTGGTTCATTCCGCAACTGAACGCCCTGGGCCTGAACGTGCCCGTGATGCCCGACGGCGCCTTCTACGCCTGGGCCGACTGCACGAGCGTCGCCGACAAGCTCGGCATCTCGGGCAGCTGGGACTTCGCCTTCGAGACCATGAAGCGCGCCCACCTCGCCGTGACGCCGGGCCGCGACTTCGGCACGGCCGAAACCGCGAAGTTCGTGCGCTTCTCCACCGCCAGTTCGATGGCGCACCTGCAGGAATCGGTCGAGCGCCTGCGGGCCATGATCGCCCAATGAGCGTAGCGCCGGGCCGCCCCAAGCAAGCTCGCGCCGCAGTGCGAAGCACGGAGGCATGCAAGTGACTTTCGAGTTTCCGATCCGCGTCTACTGGGAAGACACCGATGCCGGCGGCATCGTGTTCTACGCCAACTACCTGAAGTTCATGGAGCGCGGTCGCACCGAGTGGCTGCGCTCTCTGGGCGTCGAGCAGCGCAAGCTCAAGGAAGCCACCGGCGGCCAGTTCGTGGTGAGCGAAACGCAGCTCAAATACCACCGGCCCTCGCGGCTGGACGAAGAACTGCTGGTTACAGCCGAGCTGCGGCAACTGGGCACCGCGTCGTTGATAATCGGTCAGCGCGTGCTATCAAAAACAGAGCAAGAACGCACCGGGGCCGCGGCACCGGTCTTGCTGTGCGAAGGCACGATCCGCATCGGCTGGGTGGACGCCGCCACCTTGCGCCCTGCGCGCATTCCGGCCCAAGTTTCGGGAACCCTCGAGCACTCCAGCGGCTCCATGACTCAACCTTTCAAGCCATGAACCAAGATCTCTCCATCATCAATCTCCTGCTCCACGCCAGCTTCGTGGTGCAACTGGTCGTGCTGCTGCTGGTGATCGTGTCGGTCGCCAGCTGGGCCGCCATCATCCGCAAGTACTTTGCCCTCAAGCGCATCCGCGTGCTCAACGACGACTTCGAGCGCGAGTTCTGGTCGGGCACCAGCCTGAACGAGCTGTTCGCCTCGGCGGCGCAGAACGCCAAGTTCGCCGGCCCCATGGAGCGCATCTTTGCCTCCGGCATGCGCGAGTACCAGAAGCTGCGTGAGCGCCACGTGACCGACGCGGCCACGCTGCTCGACGGTGCCCGCCGCGCCATGCGCGCGAGCTTCCAGCGCGAACTCGATGCGGCCGAGCAGAACCTGTCGTTCCTGGCCACCGTCGGCTCGGTGTCGCCTTATGTGGGCCTCTTCGGCACGGTCTGGGGGATCATGCATGCCTTCACCGGCCTGGCCGCCCTCACGCAGGTGACGCTGGCCACCGTAGCGCCCGGCATCGCCGAAGCGCTGGTGGCCACGGCCATCGGCCTGTTCGCCGCCATCCCTGCGGTGGTCGGCTACAACCGCTTCGCGCGCGAGATCGACAAGATCGCCATCGCCCTGGAGACCTACATCGAAGAGTTCTCCAACATCCTGCAGCGCAACCTCTCGGCCAACCCCGGCGCCGTGACGCCCGCCGCCTCGGTCACCGCCGCGAACCGCTGAAGAGCGGCGCGCACAAGAGACAAAGGACGCGACGACATGCCCGCCGTTTCATCCCGGGGCCGCGGCCGCCGCACGATCAACGAGATCAACATGGTCCCGTTCATCGACGTGATGCTGGTGCTGCTGATCATCTTCATGGTCACGGCCCCGCTCATCACGCCGAGCGTGATCAACCTGCCGACGGTCGACCGGGCCAACAAGCAGCCGGACAAGCCCATCGAGATCGTCATCAAGAGCGACGACGAAGTGCAGATCAAGAAAGACCCGTCCACCGGCACCGGCGGCGCGTCGATCCCCATGACGCAGATCGGCTCGGCGGCCAAGGCCGCGCAAGGCGGCGACGCCCAGCGCCCCGTGGTCATCAGCGCCGACAAGTCGGTGAAGTACGAAACCGTCGTGAAGGCGATGAACCAGCTCAAGCGCAGCGGCATCGAGCGCGTGGGGCTGTCGGTCACGACCACGGGCGGCAAATAAGGCATGTCGCTCGCCCTGGATCGCCCCGAGTTCGCGCCGCCGCCGCAGCGCGGCACGCCCCGCGCGGTTGCGCTCGCCCTCATTGCCCACGCGTTGCTGATCGCCGCCCTCACCTGGGGCGTGCGCTGGCGCAGCGAAGCCGACGACGGCGCGGTCGATGCCGAGCTGTGGTCCACCACGGTGATGCAGGCCGCCCCGCGCCTGTCGGTGCCGGAGCCGCCGGCACCCGTGCCTGCTCCGCCGCCGCCTGCACCC